>JAAYBX010000035.1 GCA_012729955.1 Clostridiaceae bacterium | reverse complement strand
GCTTTTTCTTCCTACTATATTATCAATAAACCCGTTTTCCATTACGCATTCTGCTCTTTGAATATCATCAGGAACCTTTTTCCTTATAGTCTGCTCTATTACTCGGGGTCCAGCAAAACAGACAAGAGCTTTAGGTTCAGATAATATTATATCTGCCTGCATAGCAAAACTTGCTGTGACTCCTCCGCTTGTAGGGTCAGTCAATACGCATATATACAGGTTATTCATATCAGAATGCTTCTTTACGGCAGCACTTACTTTTGCCATCTGCATTAAAGAAAGTATTCCCTCCTGCATTCTTGCCCCGCCTGACACGCAGTACCCGACCACAGGCAAACTATTGTTTGTTGCATATTCAAAAAGCCTTGTTATCTTCTCACCTGTTACGCTTCCCATGCTTCCCATCATAAAAAACGGATCCATAACGAATATAGCCGTCTTTATTCCTACTATAGTGCAGACTCCGCAAACCACTGATTCATTCTCATTGCTCTGCTTTTTTGCCTCAGAAAGCTTCTCATCATAACCTTCAAATCCAAGAAAATTTACAGATGTCATATCCTTATCATGCTCGCTAAAAGAGACAGAATCACACAGCATATTAAGTCTTTCCCTTGCGGATATTTTGAAATGCTCATTACAATATGGGCAAACATTGAATGATTGTGATAATTCGTTTTTGGAATATGTCTTTTTGCATTTTTTGCAGGTGAACATCTCTTTTTCAGCTGTATCGGATTTTTCCTTAAAAAGCTTTAGCTGGATTTTTGTATTTCCCTCAAGGGAATTTTTAGGTCTTTTAAAAAGCATTTCTTATCCTTCCTTAAATCATTTCAAGAGTGCTTAAATAATCAGTCGTATATTTTCCAGATATGAATTCCTCTGTATCCAGTATCTCTTCATTGTATCTTGCGTTATGGTCTATACCTTCGATTATGAGCTCGCAAAGAGCTGCTTTCATCTTCCTTATGGCTTCATCCCGGGTTTTGGCATGCACAACCAGCTTTCCGATCATGGAGTCGTAAAAAGGTTGTATGACATAACCTTGGTAAATCGCTGTATCAAAACGGACCCATGGACCTCCGGGTATATGAAGAGTCTCAATTTTTCCGCATGAAGGGCGAAATCCCGTATATGCATCCTCAGCATTTATCCTGCATTCGATAGCATGGCCATGAAGAATAATATCCTCCTGCTTAAACCCTAACTCCATGCCAGAAGCTACCCTTATCTGCCATTTGACAAGATCAATCCCTGTTACCATTTCTGTAACCGGATGTTCTACCTGGAGCCTGGTATTCATCTCCATAAAATAGTAGTCTTTACCATCATACAGAAACTCTATCGTTCCAACCCCTTTGTATCCTGTGACTAAAACAGCTTTTACTGATGATTGTACCATTTTCGTTCGTATGTCATCAGATAATCTTACACAGGGACTTTCCTCTATTACCTTCTGGTTCTTTCTCTGTGTTGAGCAGTCTCTTTCACCAAGACAGACCACATTACCATGACTGTCTGCAATTATCTGCATTTCGATATGTTTAACAGAAGTAAGGAATTTTTCCAGATATACCCCGTCATCTCCAAACGCAGATGCTGCTTCAGATGTAGCCACATGGAATCCGTATTTGAGCTCTTCGACATTCCTTGCCAGCCTTATACCTTTTCCCCCTCCGCCGGAGCGTGCCTTTATTAAAAGCGGATACCCTATTTTTTCTGCTTCCAAAACCGCTTGTTCAACATTTACTACAACTTTGCTTGACGGTATTATCGGAAGACCTGCTTCTTTCATTATCTGAATTGCTTTTTCCTTATCAGACATATTGGCCATGGTCTTTGCATCAGGCCCTATAAAAGCTATACCATATTTATCACAAAGACTAGCAAACTCTGAGTTTTCAGATAAGAAACCATACCCTGGATGTATTGCTTCTGCTTTGGAGGCAAGTGCAGCAGATATTATGGAATGCATATTTAAATAACTTTCTTTTACCTGCGCTTTTCCTATACAATACGCTTCATCAGCAAGACTGACATGCAGAGAATTCTTGTCCGCTTCAGAAAAAACAGCGACACTGTATATGCCCATTTCCTTACACGCCCTTATTATCCGTATAGCTATCTCCCCTCTGTTTGCAATGAGTATCTTTGAGAACATGTCTACTCCTTTTTCATTATGGCAAAAGATAAATCGCCGCTTACACATAAAACATCATTCACATACCCTTTACAGGTTATGAAGTAGAAAGGCTTTTTAACTTTTGTTATCTGGCTTTTAAATACTATTGTATCATTTGGCTTTACAGGTTTTTTAAACTTAACATTATCCATTTTTGTGAAATATGGTATAAATTCACCGTCAGCCTCAACTAACAGACAGCTTGACTGACCCATCATTTCGCAAAGCATGACTCCTGGAACTACCGGATTGTCAGGAAAATGGCCCTTCAAGAAAAATTCCTCCCCTGTAACGGTATATTCACCTATGCATGTATCGTCTTTTATCTCAACACGGTCAACTAAAAGCATAGGTTCTCTGTGTGGAAGTATTTTTTTAATCTCTTCTCTTTCCATGTCTATATCAGCTTATACAGAACCTGTCCGAACTCGACTATGTCCTTGTTCTTAACACAGATATCTATAACCTTTCCGTCTTTTGGAGCGATGATCTCATTCATTATCTTCATGGATTCAACTATACACATTACATCGCCTTCTTTAACTTCACTTCCTATAGAGACAAATGGAAGGTTATCCGGTGATGCTGTAGAGTAGAAAACCCCTACAAAAGGTG
>JAAYBX010000034.1 GCA_012729955.1 Clostridiaceae bacterium | reverse complement strand
GTCTATCATCCGTCTGTTTTAATCAAAAAACCGACGGGATCCACAATTCAAATAGTTCACTG
Organism: Clostridiaceae bacterium; assembly: GCA_012729955.1. Classification (GTDB taxonomy): domain Bacteria; phylum Bacillota; class Clostridia; order DUPQ01; family DUPQ01; genus DUPQ01. The sequence goes on along the minus strand of JAAYBX010000034.1, from coordinate 4,679 downwards.
TTCAATTTTCAAGGTTCACCTGCGCCCTTTAGGGGCGCCCTGCTATCGTATCATTTCCCGGGCACACATGTCAACACATTTGTTGCCCGTTTTTCGACAGCTTCTAAATCTTAGCACAGCGGTTTTATGGTGTCAACACATTTTTTTATTTATTTTCAAAATTCGATTAAGCTGTAAATAACTGACAATTTTACACTTTTTTACATAAAGAAATCCGGCAAAACCGGATTTCCTTAACTGGCTCTTTTGTTCTTTCATTATTTAATTTCAATAGTAGCGCTTGGAGCTTCTTCCTTCTCTCTCTTTGGAAGACTCACAACAAGTACCCCATTATCGTATTTTGCCTTGATGTCTTCCTGCTTAACTCCCTTAGCATAGAAGCTTCTGGAAAATTCACCAAAACATCTTTCTCTTCTTATAAAGTTCTTTTCCTTTTCTTCTTTCTCGCAATCTCTACTAGCAGAAATCGTAAGATAGTTGTTCTTCAGTTCAACAGATATGTCTTTCTTATCAAAACCGGGAAGTTCAGCTTCAAGAACATACTCCTTATCATTCTCTGAAACATCAACTTTAAAACCCTGAGTTCTTGTCATCACGTCTGTGCTGAAGAAGTCATTCATCAAATCCAGTACGCTGTAATCATTTCTTCTATTCCTTGTTATTAAGTCAAACATGCTTGTCACCTCCATTAAACTTTGACTTTCCTTGACCTATCTATATTTTAGCATACTTCGTTTATACATCAAACTTCATATTTGACCTTATCTGACCTTTAAATTAAAATAATTTGTTTAATCTTCAAATATCTCTTTTTCTCTCACTATATCTTTGTTTTTCTTGATTTTTCAACTTTTTTCAGTATCAAGAATTATTTCTATACATCTGATGACATCTTCTTTTGTCTCAGCTTTGAAAATTTGATCCCTTAATTTAGCACTATTATGTAGACCTTTGAAATACCAAGCGCCATGCTTGCGCATTTCCAAAATTCCTTTCCTTTCACCGTTGTAATCTATCTGAAGATCCATATGATGTTTAAATACATTCATTCTCTGTTCTATTGAAGGAAGACTGTTTGTAAATACCCATGGATTACCCAGACTTCCTCTTGCAATCATAACATCATAGCATCCGGTATATTTCCTTATAGCTTCAATATCCCTCTGGCAGAATACATCTCCATTTGCTATGACAGGGATATTTAATGCTTCTTTTAATTCGACAATATGTTGCCAATCTGCTTTGCCTGAGTAAAACATATCCCGGGTTCGAGGATGCAGGGTAACGCATGCAGCGCCGGCAGCTTCCATAGCTTTACCGAATTCTATATAGTTCTTGTTCTGCCTGTCATAACCAGAACGGAACTTTACACTTACTGGAATCTTTGATGCTTTGACCACTGCTTTTGTTATTTCATAAGCCTTGTTTACATCTTTCATTAAAGCGCTGCCTTCACTGTTTCTTACAACCTTCGAAACAGGACATCCCATGTTAATGTCTATTAGTACTGGATTTATTGAAGAGAGATATTCAGCTGCATACTTCATTGGCTCTGCTTCCGATCCGAATATCTGAATTGCAAAAGGTTCTGACAGATCTGTTCTGCTTAACAGTTTTTTAGTCTTCTTGTCATTGTATAGAAGCCCTTTAGCGCTTATCATTTCAGAATATGTAAGCGCAGCACCATGTTCAATGCATATTGTCCGAAATGGTGCATCAGTAATTCCAGCCATAGGAGCCAGAAAAAGCCCTTTTATTTCCTTGCCTTGTATAATCAAAAGGTTTTTCCTTTCATATATTATTACTATATATTATATACTACAATTCTTCCTTGTCAGATTTGGTTTCACAGTATGCGCATCTGTATATCCTGTTTTCCCTGTCAGTAAGATTAAAAACCTGGTCAATCTCCTGCTCTATTGAAGTGATACATCTTGGATTTTTACACTTAATTACATTGACAAGCCTGACCGGCAGTTCAAGATGGTTTTTCTGCGATATTTTTCCGTCTCTTATTATATTTACAGTAATATTGGGATCTATATATCCTAAAACATCCAGATTCATATCAATAATGGAGTCTATCTTGATGACATCTTTAGTCCCGTATTTTTTACTTCTGCAGTTTCTTATAACTGCAACTGAACATTTCAGGTTTTCAAGATTCAGATACTTATATATCCTCATACTGTTGCCTGCTTTAATATGATCCAAAACTATACCGTCTACAATGCTGTCTATTTTCATATCATCCCCCATTATACACTAATGTCTAAAAGCATCAGTATAAGCGCCATACGTATATATTTGCCATTATTAACCTGCTTGAAATAGCATGCTCTCGGGTCATCATCCACTTTTACTGATATCTCGTTTACCCTTGGAAGAGGATGCATTATACTTAAATCTTTTTTTGCACAGATCAGTCTGTCAGGAGTGAGGATATAGCTGTCTTTCAGCCTCACATAATCTGCTTCATTAAAGAACCTCTCTCTTTGAACTCTTGTCATGTACAGAATGTCCAGTTTTGGCATATACTCATCCATATTTGCTGTTTCTATATACCTGATATTATTCCTGTCCAGTATATTAGCCTTCACATAGTCTGGTATTACAAGCTCTTTTGGCGATATGAAGACATACTCTATTCCTTCATATCTGGACAGAGCATTAATGAGGGAATGAACGGTTCTTCCGAATTTCAAATCTCCGCAGAATCCCACTGTCATATTTGATAACCTTCCCTTTTCCCTTTGAATTGTCAGAAGATCTGCTAAAGTCTGAGTGGGATGACTGTGTCCGCCGTCTCCTGCATTTATAATAGGGACTGTAGTTCTTTTTGATGCTGCCAGAGGTGCCCCTTCTTTTGGATGTCTCATAGCGATTATATCCGCATAATATCCTACAGTCTGTACAGTATCTGTGACACTTTCTCCTTTTGCTGATGAAGAGCTGTCTGATGTGGAAAATCCCAATACGCTTCCTCCAAGTTCAATCATAGCTGCTTCAAAACTTAATCTTGTTCTTGTGCTGGGTTCGAAAAATAAAGTGGCCAATTTTTTTCTTATGCAAATATCCTGATATTTCATCGGGTTAACGATTATATCGTTTGCAGTCATAATTAGTTCATCTATCTGCATTGTGGTAAGATCAGTTATATCCATCAGATGTTTCATAATAATTCTCCCTGCGTTTTTATCCATCCTTCATCAGCAGGATTATTTCTAAAAGCCAATAACCTGTGTTTATCTTCCGGTTTTATATATCCTTTTTCAGATGCAACATCTATTACAGTATCAAAATCTGTTAATGATATATTTGTGACACCTGCTTGCTTAAGCCTTTCAATCCCTTTTGTCATGCCATATGTGAATATGCTTGCTATGCCAAGAACCTCTGCGCCTTCTTCCCTTAAAGCTTCTACTGTATCAATAACACTTCCAGCAGTAGATATGAGGTCTTCAATGACAACAGTCTTCTGCCCTGGAAGAAGCTTTCCTTCAATTCGGTTTCCTCTTCCGTGATCTTTTGCTGCTGAACGGACATATCCCATTGGTAATCCCAGTATATGAGCTGTAATTGCAGCATGCGCTATGCCTGCTGTGCTTGTTCCCATAATTACTTCACATTCTGGATAATTATTCCTTATTATGTCCGCAAGTCCTCTTTCAATATCTTCTCTTACAGAATGGTCAGACAATGTAATCCTGTTATCGCAGTATACCGGGCTTTTAATCCCGCTTGCCCAGATAAAAGGTTTATCCGGACTTAAAAATACCGCTTTTATATTCAGCAAATGCTCCCCTATCTTTCTTTTCATTCGGTTTCCTTTCCATAAACAAACTCGTGTACGCATCTTCTATATGCTGCTACAGGATCATCCGCCTGAGTTATCGGTCTTCCAACTACAATATAGTCACACCCCATCTTCGAAGCATCATAAGGAGTTGTGATACGTGCCTGGTCATCTTTTTTACTGTCTTTGAATCGTATACCAGGAGTTACCGCAATAAAAGACGCACCGCATGCATTTTTTACTTTTTCAGCTTCCAAAGGTGAGCATACCACTCCGTCTATTCCTGCGGTTAATGCCAGTTTTGCATAATTTATGACTACTTCATCCATTGTCCCGTTTATCATCAGCTCTTCACTAAGCTCCTGATCATTTATTGATGTAAGCTGTGTTACGCCGATTAACAGAGGACGGGTCCCATCTTCTCTTGTAAGACCTTTGAGGGCGGCCTGCATCATCTTCACAGTACCGGATGTGTGAAGATTCACCATATCCACATCCAAAAGCGACAAGCTTCTCATAGCTCTTTCTACTGTATTGGGGATATCATGAAGCTTCAGGTCTAAAAATATCTTGTGCCCCTTCTTCTTTATCTGCCTTACTATATCCGGGCCTTCTGCATAAAAAAGCTCCATGCCTATCTTAACAAAAGGCTTCTCTTTTCCAAATAAATCCAGAAAATCCATTACATCGTTTTTTGATGGGAAATCACAAGCTATGATTACATCCTTTTTCATTTATGCGCACCTCCTATTATTTCTGAAATATCGCTGACTCCAAGCTTTCTCAGCTTATCGGGTAAATCTTCTATTATATTCTTGCATACATACGGGTCTACAAGGTTCATTGAGCCTATCTGCACAGCTGTTGCGCCTGCCATCATCAT
>JAAYBX010000033.1 GCA_012729955.1 Clostridiaceae bacterium | reverse complement strand
GGAATGCTTACAAACAGCAGTTTGTCAGTAATTATAAATTGAATGATGCTTGTGACCTTGCCATCTATGACCTCTTTGTAATTTACAAGGAGTAAGACATCGTCAATATTGATGGTGTAACCTTCTGAGTAGAGCTGCTTTGCGTGAAGTGATGCAATGTATCGGGTCAGGAGCTCCTCGTTCCATCCATATACATTCCCATAGTTTTTTTGATTCTCGCCCCACTTGTATGCCTCGATATAATTAATAGCAATTCCGGTTGATGCCTTGTCAAAAATCGCAGTTTGAACAGTGGTGGAGCTATCTGCAACAGCAACTGTGCCAACCATCATAACTAGTGCGATTATAGCAATTCCCACAACAACACTTCCCGAAAACCTCTTCGTCGGTTTTACTATATTACGAAGTCTGTAACGAAGTGAGTTTGCTGATGCTGACAGGCAAGTGGTATATCCGCGACTGTTTCCAGCGTTTTTAAGCAGAAGCTCGGCATATTGCCTGCGAGTTATTTCGTCAGTATCAGCTAAAACAGCCTCATCACAACTAAGCTCAAGGTCGTCAGAAGTCTTCCTTCGCGCGACCCAGCTGAGAGGGTTAAACCAGCATATTGCCGCACAAAAGCCCATAAACATCTTCGTGCGAGTATCAGCCCTCAATATATGCCTAAGTTCATGACGAAATATTAACGAAAAATCTTCCTCAGTGTAGTTCTGTTTAGGCAAAACAAGTCGCATTGTTCTGTTAAAACAGCCTATGGTAATTGGCGTACTGATGGTTTTTGAAATCATAACAGGTATCTTATGTTTAATACCATGCCGTTTTGCTTCGTTATACCACGATGAGAGAATAGTATTGTCGGTAAATTCCTCTGCATTCTTGAGTAAAAGTCTGCGATATCTGAAATGTGATATAAACTGCCAGACTATCACACAGACAAATCCGATTGCCCAGATCCATATTAAAGTGGAGAGCAATTGGTGCGGTACAGTAACAACAAGTCGAGGATATGGATATACTGTGTTTTTTGTGATATAACTTGTAATATAAAGAAAATTAGGTATTAGCCAGAGTGTTGCACAAGCCCATGCTCTGATAACCTGCCGAAGCAGAGGGAGTAGTAACAGTAAGAGGGCATAATAGATGCTGATATAAAGAAATAACAGACCCCAGTTCGCTAATACTGTACTAATGTGCAGGTCACTGTCTATTACAAGCAAAGTGATGAGTGCTGTAATGAAAAAAATAGGCAGCATAAGGGGTTCAACGAGGAAAGTTTTGTGACCTTTCTTTATGTTCTCTGTCTTGAGGTTTCTTTCCATATTAATTCGATGATTAAAAACAGCTATGTTCATGCCGGCTAATAATAGGCTAAAATAAATTTGGCTCATAACTCACCATGCTCCAATAGATTGCGAAGCTCCTCAATATCCTCTTTACTTAAGCCGCTGTCACAAAGCGCAGTAGCAAAAAGTTGTATATCACCACCACATAGCTTTTCTAAAAAACTCTTGCTTTGTGCTGCAAGATAATCATGGCGGGAAATGAGAGGTGTATAAAGATTGCTTCTACCGTTTTTTTCAGTATGAATAACACCCTTTTCCGCCAAACGGGAGAGGAGCGTTAGGATTGTGGTCGTAGCTAACGGATGTTTTTTACCTAGAATATGTTCAATATCTGACCTTGAAACTGGAGGGGGACAATCCCAAATGGCCTGCATAACTTCCAGCTCTGCATCAGGAAGTCTGCGAGTGAAACCTTTCATAGCAGTTACTCCTCTACAAATGTAGTATATGGTTATTCTACATCCATAGAAGATGTTTGTCAATAAGCAAAAACAAGGAAATTATAACTCACAAAGCAAACTACTATAGTGCCTTGTTTGACCAGAAATCTCCATTGCGACAACATAGTTATATCTGCTTCTGACAGCATCCACTGATAGATTTTTGATAGCAGAAAGTCAGACACCATATAGGATTGGGATAAGCTTGAAGGCGTAAAAGCAAAACTTATTGATTTGAATTAGTTCTTTATATACATTCTGTCTTTAACAAACCTATCCAGTATTTCTTTGAGGACAAAATAACTGTATATTTATATTTCTATTCTCTTTAAAAATGTTTTCTGAAAAACCCCAGCATCTTATCGTTTGTTATTTTACTTTCCTGCCACTCGTAATGACCTATATGGAAAACATGGTCAAGATGAGGCCCGTCTTCTTTTTTCCAGAGTATGGTTTCATATTTACTTCCATGTTTAATTAAATTCTCTATAAGCCATTGTGTATGTCTGTAGAAAGGGTCGTTCTCAGTTCCAATAACCAGCACAGGAGGTAATGTATCAGCTTTTAGCATGACCTGTGAGAAGTTCATGTAATCTTTCCATGGTGCTTTCTTTTTATGCTTTCCCAGAATCATACTGACAATCTCTCTGTCAATTCTCTTATTAAGAGAAGGGAAGAAGCTGAAATAATCATGCATCTCACAGACTCCGTTACTTATTGCGACAGCGGATATGTCTGATTTGAAAGGATTTATGCTGAATGCTTTTTGAAGTTCCATGCTTTTTTGTATGCACATGATAAGGCTTGCAAGATGACCTCCTGCAGAGTCTCCGGTAAGCAGTATTTTTGATAAGTCAAACCCTCTTTTTAAACCATTTTTCTCCAACCAGTGAATGCTTTCATAAATATCAGATACCATACCCTGAAGATCGGTATCTGGCAGCAGACGGTAGCTCATTCCCATTACGCAGAACCCTTTGGATGCAAGATACTGGCAGTACCTCATATTAAGCTCTTTGTCTCCATACATAAGACCGCCACCATGTATATCTATAATTACCGGGAGTAATCCGTCTTTATCCATGTTGTACTCATATGGATAATACAGGTTTAGCTGATGAAGAGGATTCATACTATTAATATAGGGGATGCAGCTTTCAAAATTAGTGTTTGATACTTCTGGCTGCTTTGCTATACGGTCTGCATCAGCCTTTTTAATGACTTTCCAGACTTGTTTCATTACATATTTTAATAAACTCATTGATGACTCCTCATAACAGATGCTTCGGGAAAACTGAGCGTTAAGGTAACTCTGTTCTCGCAATCAAATACGATATCATTGCCGGTTATCTGTGAAGACAGAATTTTTCCTGACTGTAACATAAATGGCTCCTGTTTTCCTGTGGCTTGTAGTATGCTTCAAAATTACCAAGTGCAGATATGATAAGTATATTACAAAACCACAATAAAGAATACTTTGATAATATAATCAGTATATAAAAGATACAAGAAAAAAAGCCCCATCCATGGGACTTTTTTGATTGGAAGTTTCTGTCGCAACTATGTACAGCAGTTTTTCAGAAGCCCCCGCTGCTTCTTTTAAACATAAGCCATACAGACTGTGTTGCTTACAGAGATTGGATGTATGATTTCCTCTCTACAGACAAATCATATATATAAAAATCTTTAAATTGCAAAGTACATTTATATATGGATTTTATCATTTTGGATGCAGAAATAAAGAGATGTCACTAAGCTGTCAATGACAAAATATTGCCAAATACTTTTTGTGGGTGTAATATATGTATATATTTCATAAAGGGAGACTGTCATGCATGAAAATAGTAATTCAAATCTGCAGAAGAATCTGAAAACAGTCATAGGTATAATGGGATGTACAAATACGGATATTGCAGCATATGCAGGTTGTTCAGCTTCTAATATTTCCAGAATCCGCTCCGGCTCAAGGACATATTCCAAAGACAGTAAGACAGTCAAATGTCTAGTTACAGGTATTTATGAATATGCATCAGCTTATGGTTATCTTGACAGGATCTGCTCTTTAATAGACTGTAAAAGAAAAGACTCTGTGAAGGATATGCAGTCTGCTCTTGCCCATTGGCTTTTTAAGAATAATATTTATTCAGATTCGATATCATATGAAACGATAAATCACAAGCTTGCACGCTTCAGGTTTTTCGGGGAAAAACTAAATGCGATAATGGATATGCTTGAGTTGTCAAATGTAAAGCTTGGAAAAGCAATCAGCATCGACCCTTCATATATAAGCAGGTTGAGAAACGGTGTCAGGACTCCGAAAAGGAACCACGCTTTAAATGAGGATATAGCGCAGTATCTGATTGATAGGATTATCGAGCAGAATAAACAAAAACAGCTGTCCCGTATGATGAATGTTTCTTTTGCTGCCACCAATGATGAAGCATACATAAAGAACGCGTTTTTAAAATGGCTAACAGATTCTGATAGTAAATCCAATGAATCCGCAGTGGAGAATTTCCTGGAAAATATAGACCGCTTTACTCCGGCAATACCAAAAATACTTCCGGAAATGAATGACATAATAGACAGTTTTTTACTTGATGATAAATCAGATGAATATATTGGAATCAAAGGCCTGCAGAGTGCTGTAGTAAGGTTTTTGTCCAATGTCATAAGCAAAAAAGCAGAAGAAATATGGCTTTATTCTGACCAGGATATGGTATGGATAACTGAAAACAGGGAATACCTTTTGGCCTGGACATTTCTATTAGGTGCATGTGTGAAGCACAGGATAAAGATAAAGATTATTCATACAATAGACAGGGATGCGGATGAAATGATTAGCGGTCTGGAGAGCTGGATTCCTTTATATATGTCAGGCATGATAGAACCGTATTACTGCAGAAAACGTTCTGATTTGCGTTTCAGCCATTCTTTATTCATCTGTCCAAAAACAGTATGTGTGGAATCATATAACGTTAAAGGCAGCGAAAATACAGGCATATACAGATATCATGAAGATGAAATGCATCTAATGGTATATCAGGATCAGTTTGACAGTCTTCTTTCTTACTGTGAACCTCTTATGAAGATATATACACAGTCTGATCTGGCTAAATATATCTTCTATACAGACAGTATGTTCAGTAAAAGCGGTATAATCACAATGCTTAATTCCCTGTCCATTGCTTTTATGCCAAATGAAACATTGGATTCAATGCTTAAGAAAGTACAATTAACAGATGAAGAGAAAGAGAATATATATGCATTCCATTCAAACAGGAAAAATCTTTATAACAATGCATTCAGAGCGGGAAAAGCATCTGACATAATCCCTTTACCAAAACCGGCTGACGTGGAAGAGGGTAAAGTTTCTTTGAATCTGGAGAATATAAGAAGCGGTCTGAGAATCCCTTACACTAAAGAAGAGTACATGTCTCATGTCAGGAGCGTGCTTGATGCTCTGAGGACAAATACAGGATACAATTTCATAAATCTTCCGGAAATGCCTTTTTTAAACGTGCAGATTATTTTAAATGGAGATATCGTGACTGTGGCTAAGAGCAATACTCCTCAGATAGCTTTTGTCATATCCAATCCTTTTTTGACTCAGGCTTTCAAAGATTACACAAAAAAGCTTTTGGATAAATATTATCAGGGCCGTTCTGATATTGAGCAAAAACTGTCTGAATATCTTGTTTGACTACTGTTAAATTTTCAAAATAGCGTTGTTTATTTTATAAAATTACTGGATTATGAAACCGATTAATGATAATATAGTCGGTAAGGTTAATTCATCAGCTCAAGGTGGGATAATCCGCATTTAATGCGATTGATATATTTGAATTGGATATAGTAATATACCCAGTTATTGAGGGGGAAAAGACAATGGAAAACGTGACAAAATACATATTCGTTACAGGAGGTGTGGTGTCTGGTCTTGGCAAAGGCATTACAGCAGCATCCTTAGGAAGACTGTTAAAATCCAGAGGGCTGAAAGTTGCAGCTCAGAAGATAGACCCTTACATTAATGTCGACCCTGGGACAATGAGCCCTTATCAGCATGGAGAGGTATTTGTAACAGATGATGGTGCTGAGACTGATCTGGATTTAGGCCATTATGAGCGTTTCATTGATGAGGACCTCAATAAATATTCCAATCTTACATCTGGTAAGATTTTCTGGAATGTGCTTAATAAGGAAAGAAAAGGAGAATATCTGGGTGAAACAGTTCAGATAATCCCTCATATAACCAACGAAATAAAAAGCTTTATATACCGCGTGGGAAAAAAGACCAATGCAGATGTTGTCATCACCGAAATTGGCGGTACTATAGGAGATATAGAAAGCACATACATATTGGAAGCAATCAGACAGATATCTTTGGAAGTCGGCAAGAACAACTGCCTTTTTGTGCATGTGACACTTGTGCCATATCTGGCAAGTTCCGGTGAGTATAAGTCCAAACCGACCCAGCACTCAGTAAAAGAACTGCACTCAATGGGAATATCGCCAGATATTATCGTCCTTCGCTGTAATGACCATCTTGACGAGTCCCTGAAAAAAAAGATATCCCTTTTCTGTAATGTAAAAGAAGACTGCGTAATTGAGAATGTGGATATGGAAGTGCTATATGAAGTGCCTTTGGAACTGGAAAAGAAGAATTTCTCTTCATTAGTTTGCAGAGAACTTAAAATTAAAACAAAAGAACCGGATCTGGCAGAATGGTCAGCTATGATCAAAAAACTTAAAAGTATTGAAAATGAAGTGGTAATTGCTCTGGTAGGAAAATACACTCAGCTTCATGACGCGTATCTTTCCATAGTGGAGTCTTTAAAACATGCTGGTTTTGAGAATAACGTCAAAACAGTCATCAAATGGGTGGACTGTGAGGAAGTTACAAAAGAAAACGCCCCACAGATTTTTGCTGACTGCCATGGAATGCTTATTCCGGGCGGATTTGGAGTCAGAGGAATTGAAGGAAAAATATCAGCATGCAATTATGCTAGAGTAAACAATCTGCCTTACTTTGGTATATGTCTTGGAATGCAGATTGCAGTAGTGGAATTCGCACGTAATGTATGCGGTTATGCAGATGCCAATTCTGGCGAGTTTGATGAAAGAAGCCAGAATAAGGTCATAAATCTCATGCCAGACCAGTATGTAAGTATAGCAAAGGGCGGTACAATGAGATTGGGCGCGTATCCATGCAAGATAAAAGACGGCACATTGATGAAGAAAGCATACAAGACATCAGAAATTTCCGAACGCCATAGGCACCGTTATGAATTTAATAATGACTACAGGAAGGAAT
>JAAYBX010000032.1 GCA_012729955.1 Clostridiaceae bacterium | reverse complement strand
CAGGTTGTGAACCATCCCAGTAATACAGCTTTTCAACGCAGTTTTCTATGCAGAATGTTCCTTTTGTACCTGCCATCTCAAAACTCCACCATCCGCCAAGGCCGAATATGGCATCTCCTCTTTGTGAAAGCAGATATCCGATGGAACCGTTCTGATATTTAACATTAATACCGTTTATGGACCACATAAGGTCATTTGCACTATGGCGTATTCCTGGCTTATCAAAGAAAGCCTGTACATGGGTAATATCTCCTCCGAAACTTCTCATAAGTGAGAATGGGTGAGAAAGGAATGCATATGCATGAGAGTAAGGACCTTCGAATCTCTTCATCGGGCCGCCTGCTGCAGGAGCTTTATATGTCATATCGCTTCCGTTAAACCCGACTTTATGAAGGATGTACACTGGTTCGCCTATTTTCCCTTGGGAAATGAGTTCTCTTGCTTTGTCAGCTGGACCAGTAAAACCGTGATTCAGATTGCATCCTAAGTAAAGTTTCTTCTTTTGCGCGGTAATTACCATTTCACGTGCTTCATCATGGTTGTTTGATATTGGTTTTTCAACAAAAACATTGAAACCTTCATCTAAAGCCTGCATAGCCGGTTCATAATGCCATGAACCATTATCGAATCCTGATGTCGTAACATCAATCACGTCTAATTCAGGATGAGCTTTCATCATATCCTTAATAGAATAGAAAGCTTCCACATTATAGTCATTTGCGGCTTTATCAGCTTTTTCCTTTATAACATCGCAGACTGCGACAAGTTTTGCCAGCGAATCTGACATGTAGCATTTAGCATGTGTATTGCCGATTCCGCCCATTCCTACTATTCCAATTTTTATTGCCATTTTTCTCTCCTATTCTGTAACACCTGCTACAATAACCGGTTTGTTAGTCTTTAGCGACTGTATAGCCGCATGTATTATACGGCTGGATTCCAGACCGTCTCTTCCTGACCCGTCGATATCCTCAGGCCTTACATTCGAAGCTACTTCACGGACGAATGTGTGTATCCTGTCCTCGAATGTGTCATAAAAATCCCTAAATCCCCCGAATACAGGATTTGTATAAACCCTTTTCTCGTAATTGCCAGCAGGGAAGAGTGTGGCTTCCCTCCACATATCCTCAAAAATTAATCTTCCCTTTGTTCCAGCGACTTCGCACCTTTCCATCGGATGTCCTCTTTCAATGTCATATGAACTTGTCAGATGACCTACTGCTCCATTTGCAAATTTCATATTAATTGAAGCTGTCGACCATATCTCTCTTCCAGGAGCTTTCATCGCATAACAGTGTACCTGTTCGACATCACCACCGAAATACCTCAATATATCACATGAATGCGGATTAAGAGCCTTCAGATGGTAAAATTCTGTGTCAAAGTGTGGTTGGAATCTGCCTATCCATAATGCCATATTTAAGAAGAGCAGATTACCTATGAGCCCGTCATTCTGCCATTTCTTTGCTACACGGGCTGCAGGTGTAAATCTGTGATTCAAATCAACCGCAAAGCACCTGTCAAGCTTCTCTGCAAGATCAACCATCTCCTGCCCGTGCTTTAAGTTATTGGAGATTGGCTTCTCTGTCAGTACATGGCATCCTGCATTAAGCGCCTGCATTGTAGGAAGGTAATGATCTGAGCTGTATTCGAATCCTCCAGTTGAAACACTGACAATATCCGGCTTCTCCTTTTTGAGCATATCTTCTGCATCATGATATGCCGGTACGTTATATTTGTAT
>JAAYBX010000031.1 GCA_012729955.1 Clostridiaceae bacterium | reverse complement strand
TAGATATCCCATGTGTTTTTTCGGAAACATCGACATACTTATGGGCGCATATTTCAAATTGTGCTTTTTCAATATCAGTAGTGTTTCCAGTACTTCTTGTTATTGTTCCTAGCTGGATGTCGCAGCTTACAAAGGAGCTGTTAACTGCAAAATCAAAATCAGCTCTTAGCATTTTGAAAGTTTCATGATAATTGCAGTTGGTTTTGAAATATACAACAGGGCTGTTATCATATAGTATGACGTTCTGTGTGATTGTAGTGTTTCTGTGTTTATAGAAGCTACGTCGTATGACACTCGGTCCGTCTATAAAGATTTCACTCTTGTAAGCTTTTAAAACTTTGCTATGCTTTTTGTAGTATTTCCAGTCAATATCCCAGGCATTGAAGAATCGCCATTTGTCCTTGTAAATTCGAAGAGTATTAAGATTATCTTTTGCATATTCCCTATTTGTCTTTTTATTAATCGCTGATGATATATCCCCATCTTTCGAAAAAACAAGCTTGATATAATTGTTTTCCATTATATTATCAGAGAAACTTATATTGTAGTCTTTAGCAGGTTGAACTGTAGAAAATGCATATGGTTCGACAGTGGTCTGATACCATGTGTCATCAATCTTGATGAATTCTTTTCGTGTGAAAGAAGTTGGATTAAATACGCTTATTCCTTCGTTCCTCTTCAGGAATTCAATAACTTTCTCTTTTTCATTTGCTATTTCATTTAAAATCTCTTCATATCTTAGATGGCTTTCAGTATAGACTCTGTTTACACTGCTGCCAGGTAAAATGTCATGGAACTGATATAGCAGTATTTCTTTCCACCATCTGTCCAGTTTATCCTTAGGATAATCCATGCCTTGCTGCCATGCAAGTGTGCACAGTGCTTCCAAAGTCTGCAGGGCATACTCTGACCTTCGGTTATAGTTTTTGGTTTTACCCTGCGTAGTATATGTACCCTGGTGTTTCTCAAAGTATAATTCTCCTTTGTATTGTGGGAGCCTTTCTCTGTACTGATTCAGTTTTTGGAAGAAATCTATAGCCTTACCCATTGTAATTTTTGGGCTTCCTTGAAGACTTTTCTGTCTGGAAAGAAGTTCAATATGTATGTCTCCAGGTCCGCCTCCACCATCACCGATACCATGGACCAGAAGAGCGAAAGGCGTCTTATCGCGTTCAGAATAGTTATCCGCACCATGACGTGCGCATGCAGGGCTTCCTGCACTGTTGTAAGTGTCATCAGGAGGCATATGTACAAGAACTTCGCTGTCATCTATGCCTTTCCATATGAAGCTTCTGTGAGGGAAACGGTTGTGTTCATTCCATGACAATTTTGTAGTCATGAAGAAGGGGAGTCCGCTCTTTCTTAAAAGCTGTGGAAGGTTTCCATTGTAACCGAATACATCCGGCAGCCAGCACATCAGCATATCCTTATTAAACTCATTCTTGAAAAATTCCTTGCCATAAAGTATCTGACGTATAATAGCTTCTCCTGAACTTAAATTCATGTCCGCTTCTACGTACATACCGCCCTGAAGTTCAAATTTATTCTCAGAAACCTTCTTTTTAAGCATAGAGTACTGTTTTGGGAAGTTATTCTTAATATAATCAAACTGCCATGGCTGGCTTGCACCATAAGTATATTCTGGATATTTATCTGAGTTATTTATCTGGTTAGCAAAAGTACGTTGCGCTTTGCGTTTTGTTTCCCTTACTGGCCATAACCATGCAAGATCCAGATGAGAATGCCCAATGGCTGTAAAGTCAATATTCTCTTCAGAAGTACCATGGAACTGGGAATTAAGGATTTCTCTTGCAGAAGCTATAGATCTGTGAAGTACCGTATAACTCTCATTTAAAAGATTATTAAGTTCAATACGTCTGTTTTTATCTTTCGTAACTGAAAGCAAAGATGCAAGGCATAAATAATCATAATAGTAATCCTTTAAATCATCATCTACTGTACACAGATAAGCATATTTGAATATCCCATATCCGTATGGAAAATTATAGTACCCGTTATATCCTGCATCCATATATATTTCTATTGGTGTATTTGGTATAGCGGTATCGCATATTTCTATTATACTTTTACCTTTGGAAGCTCCTATCCGCTCAACATAACCTAAAACAGAGGTAATTGCGCTTACCGGTTCGCAACCATCGTAAACTGCTGCTTCTCCTCCTATGCATATCTTAATTACTACGTGCTTGCCTTCAGCATGTTTTGGTATAGTACCCTTTATTCGAAACCATGCGCAACCATATACTCCTGCCCAAACCCTTTTATTTGAAATCGGGATGTAGTCAAGATTCTTCTGATTTCCAGGAGGGACAGGTTCCTTGCTTGTATGGACAGCTACTTCCAGCGTTGCTGCCTTTTTATATATATCCTTACGGATATTTCTTAATCTGGCTAAATGTAGTGTTTCCTTCTTTAGGCTTTTTACCGATTCCAATTTATAACTCTCCCCTAAATATCTAAAAGATATTTTTAATGACTATTAGATGATGATATATTATATTAAAACTTACTCGAAATAAATAGGATTTGAAATTGCACAACAAAAAACC
>JAAYBX010000004.1 GCA_012729955.1 Clostridiaceae bacterium | reverse complement strand
CACAGAATAAGTATGTTGGATATCTTTCCACATATTATGATGACTACAACAATGGAAAGGATTCACGAATATATTCCATGGGAGGATATATATCAGCATTTAACAGAAAGCTTGTGAAGAACATAAATAAGACTATGGTAGATGTGAATATTACTCAGATGAAGATCGATCTGGTAAGAGAAGCAGTTTTCGGTATTTTAAAGCTTGGTACATACCTGTTTATAGTCTATGCCTGTTTTATTGGTACCATATCAGCAGGTTCGATAGCTAAGTATGTTGCCTGTACTGCTTTATTCATGACAGGAATGAGCACAGTCTTGGAAAATATCCTTCTTTCCGGGTTTAATGCTGAATACCTGAAAAGATATTTCTCCTTCTATGAAAGAGAGCAGAAGATGTATAAAGGCACTTTATCCGTGGAGAAGCGGGATGATAACGAGTATGAGATAAGGTTCAAGAATGTGAACTTCAAATATCCTGGAACTGATGTATATGTGTTAAAAGATCTGAATCTGGATTTCAAGATAGGAAGCAGGCTGGCTGTTGTGGGTATGAACGGAAGCGGGAAGACTACTATGATAAAGCTTCTGTGCAGGCTTTATGACCCGACAGAAGGCGAGATACTTCTTAACGGCATAGACATACGAAAGTATGATTATGATGAATACATGCGGCTTTTCTCTGTTGTGTTCCAGGATTTCGCTCTTTTGGCTTTCTCATTAGGAGAGAATATATCAGCAGAAAGTGATTATGACAAAGATAAAGCAGTTAAAGCAATAGAAAAAGCAGGATTAAAGGAAAGATATCTATCAATGAATAAAGGTCTTGATACCAATCTGTATAAGAACTTTGATGAGGAAGGCATAGAGATATCCGGAGGGGAAGCTCAGAAGATAGCTATAGCAAGAGCGATATACAAAGACGCTCCGTTTATAATACTCGACGAGCCCACTGCTTCTTTGGACCCGGTCGCAGAATATGAGATATACAGAAGCTTCAATGAGCTTGTTGGAAACAAGACTGCGTTATACATTTCCCACAGACTGTCTTCCTGCAGGTTCTGTGATGACATTGCTGTGTTCCATGAAGGAACGATTATCCAAAGAGGCTCCCATGACGAGCTTGTAAAGGATACTAACAACAAATACTACGAGCTTTGGCATTCTCAGGCGCAGTACTATGAGTAAAGATATAAAACAAAAACAAAAACACAAACTCATGCAAAAACACTTAAGAAATGATAAAGAGATATATTAGAAGATATACAAGATAGAATATGATAAAGGGTAGGACATATCAATAAATAGGATATGATAAAGGAAGAGCAGCGCTCTTCCTTTACCTTATGTTGTTTTATTAATTTGTTATATAATTCCTTACTATTTTTCTTCTACTATAACCTAAACATATCCCTGTCTTTACTTTATCTCGATAAGAGCATAACCTGCAAATTTCTTCTTTGGAACAATAAAAGACAATTTGCTGTCTGTGTTTGTAAAAGGTATTGCAAGTGATCTGCTTCTTTCTGGTGAATACAGGGTTATCTTCTTTGCAGGGATATCCATGTTTATATCTATCTGTATGTCATTCTTTATCTCTTTAGCTCCTTTAACAAATGCTGGTATAGGAAGCAAATGGTTTGTAAGCCCCTCTTTTGTTATGGTGTCTTCCGTATTTACAATATTTAAAGCGAATCCATTTCTGACTTTGAAAAGTGATGCATGTATGTCCTGTTCACTGGTCACTTTCATTATTGTGTCATTGGATATAGCGTCAAGAAGTGTTTTTCCGCCTGTGGCTCTTAGTTTTTCGACTGCATACTCTGCTGCTTCTTTTGTTGCCTTTGATAAATCAGTCTCGAACCTGTTAATATTTAATACCCAGTGATAATTATCATAGCAGTCTTCATCAGACAGTACTGTTACTTTACCGATACCTAACTCCTCTGATTTTCTTCCTATTGTTACTCTGCTTCTTAATGAACCGTCTGGTTTGTATTTTGCGAAGTCTCCTATTGTTATGAGGTGGCCGCCTTCTTTTACATACCTTCTAAGCTTCTTTAAAACGTTATCTGAGAGCATTACTGTATGGGCGCATACGATCCTTTTATGTCTTGCAAAGTCCTTGTACTGGGCATTCTCGAAGACCATATCGGTAGATATGCCTGATAGGTATGATGCCTCAAGCCACCTTATAAAGTTACCCTGATGGGTCTCGCATCCTTCTGAGTAATCCCTTGTATCAAATGAAAGCATGAATGCGAGGTCTGTTATCTTCTTTGGATTGGTGTATGAGGAAATGTGCTTGATTTCGAAGTCCCGAAGCCACTTCTCATCCAGCGTGCCGCCTGTTCCTTCTCCTCCGCAGTTGGTGTAAAGCTGGCCCCATGATTTTGCCAAAGCCCACGAGAAATACAAAGCATCTGCTGT
>JAAYBX010000030.1 GCA_012729955.1 Clostridiaceae bacterium | reverse complement strand
CTTTCTGCTTTTTATAAGATAATTTTAACTTGGTGAAAGTGAAATGGGATTTCTTTTTCAGGCTATCTATCTTAAAACAAGTATGCACGAATATTGTATAATATAGTATTGCAATATATGTGCATATATCATAGAATAATAGTGCAAAGAAAGGAGATGATAATATGGCTTCAAAAACAACTAATGTCACTATACGAATGAACACCGATCTGAAGAAAGAAGCTGAAGAGCTATTTGATGAGCTTGGCATGAATCTCTCAACGGCTTTTAATGTTTTTGTTCGTCAGGTAGTACGGGAAGGGAAAATTCCATTTGAAATCTCCACCAAAAAGCCCAACAGCGAAACGATTGCTGCCTTGTTGGAAGCAGAAAGAATTGCGAAAGATCCGTCGGTAAAAGGTTTTGACAATCTTGAAGAGCTTTTTGCTAATCTTAGAAAGTGAGTAAAATGCAGTTGATTGTCAAGCATACTACAGCATTCAAAAAAGATTTCAAGATAGCAGAGAAGCGGGGATTAAAAATGGAGCTTCTTGAAAATGTAATCAGGATGCTTGCAATGGGAAAAACGCTTCCACCTGATAACAAAGATCATGAATTATCCGGAAAATGGAAGGGACACCGCGAGTGTCATATTCAAACAGATTGGCTTTTAATTTATAGAATAGACGACGATGTTCTGGTACTGACACTCACCAGGACAGGTACTAATAGCGACCTGTTCTGATAATTGAACAAATTCATTAATTCATATATATAACAGTATGGTTTAATGCTTAAAGTTACTTTGTTTTAAATTCCTTCCTATGCATAAACCATGCAATATATCATGTAACTGTCATGGTTTGAATTGTCAGGATTAAAATAACCTTGAGTTGAAAATTTACTGCGAATAATATATTATTCATGGAAAGGTTAAATTATTATGTTGATAAGAACAGCAGTTATAGATGATGAATCTGTACAGAGGGAATATTTATTATCATTATTGAAAAAGTGGGAAGAGACGGCGATAAATACTCTTTCTATACATCAGTTTGACAGCGCAGAATCATTCATGTTCGAGTATGAGGAAGACAGAAGATACAACATGCTTTTTGTCGATATACAGATGAAAGGCATGAATGGTATTGATATGGCTAAGAAAATCAGACAGTATGACGACTTAGTGAATATAGTATTCATTACTGCATATCCTGACTTCATGCAGTCAGGATATGATGTCAATGCCCTTCATTACCTTATAAAGCCAAGCAATGATAAGAAGCTTTTTGAAATAATGGATAAGGTATCCGCAAAAATGAGCGGGGCAGTAAAACCTGCGCTTGTACGGACAAAGCAGAATGTGTTAATGAAGATTGACCCTGACAGCATTATGTATATAGAAGCAGATGCGCATGATACCAAGATATGTACAAAAAGTGGTATGATTTATGCAAAAGAAAGCATTACTGATATGGCTGGTATGCTAGGCGATGGATTTTTCAGGTGCCAGAGGTCTTTTATCGTAAGCTTAAAATATATAAGATACATAACCCGCAAGGAAATAGTGCTTGATGACAACAGACTCATACCCATAAGCAGGAACCTGTATGACAAGGCAAACCGTGCTTTCATCAGCTATTTCAAAGGAGGCATAGATGAATAGGTTTACATATAAAAAAATACTTGCTTTCCAAAATGAAATTATGGCAAAGCATTTAGAGGAGGTCCGCAACACATATCTTGAAATGAGGTCATGGAGACATGATTACCATAACCATATACAGATAATGAAAGCATATTTAGAGCTGGACGAGATAGATAAGCTTAAGGGATACTTAAATGGACTGTTTGAGGATATGGTTAATATAGACAAG
>JAAYBX010000003.1 GCA_012729955.1 Clostridiaceae bacterium | reverse complement strand
GAATATCTGGGTGAAACAGTTCAGATAATCCCTCATATAACCAACGAAATAAAAAGCTTTATTTACCGAGTAGGAAAAAAGACTAATGCAGATGTTGTCATCACCGAAATTGGCGGTACTATAGGAGATATAGAAAGCACATATATATTGGAGGCAATCAGGCAGATATCTTTGGAAGTCGGCAAGAACAATTGCCTTTTCGTACATGTGACGCTTGTGCCATATCTGGCAAGTTCTGGTGAGTATAAGTCTAAACCAACCCAACACTCAGTAAAAGAACTGCACTCAATGGGAATATCACCAGATATTATTGTCCTTCGCTGTAATGACCATCTTGACGAGTCCCTGAAAAAAAAGATATCCCTTTTCTGTAATGTAAAAGAAGACTGTGTAATTGAGAATGTGGATATGGAAGTGCTATATGAAGTGCCTTTGGAACTGGAAAAGAAGAATTTCTCTTCATTAGTATGCAGGGAGCTTAAAATTAAAACAAAAGAACCGGATCTGGCAGAATGGTCAGCTATGATCAAAAAACTTAAAGGCATTGAAAATGAAGTAGTCATTGCCCTGGTAGGGAAATACACTCAGCTTCATGACGCGTATCTTTCTATAGTGGAATCTTTAAAACATGCTGGTTTTGAAAATAACGTTAAGACAGTTATAAAATGGGTGGACTGTGAGGAAGTGACTAAGGAAAACGCACCACAGATTTTTGCTGACTGCCATGGAATGCTGATTCCAGGCGGATTTGGAGTCAGAGGAATTGAAGGTAAAATAGCAGCATGCAATTATGCGAGGGTAAACAATTTACCATATTTCGGAATATGTCTGGGTATGCAGATTGCAGTAGTGGAGTTCGCACGCAATGTATGCGGATATTCTGATGCGAACTCAGGCGAATTTGATGAAAGAAGCCAGAATAAGGTCATAAATCTCATGCCTGACCAGTATGTAAGCATTGCAAAGGGGGGTACCATGAGATTAGGCGCATATCCTTGCAGAATAAAAGACGGTACTCTCATGAAGAAAGCATACAAGACATCAGAAATTTCCGAGCGCCATAGGCACCGTTATGAATTTAATAATGACTACAGGAAGGAATTCGAGTCTGCGGGAATGAAGATTTCCGGAACATCTCCTGATGATGTGATAGTGGAAACTGTGGAACTGCCTAAGAACGATTTTTTTATAGGAGTGCAATTCCATCCCGAGTTCAAGAGCCGTCCCAACAGAGCTCATCCGCTTTTTTCCCTTTTTATTAAGAATGCAGTATTAAAGAAAAATAAAATCAAGTAAAATCACGAAAAAACCAGTATGGCTGAGTATTTTAGAGCAATAGTGGCATAATTACGAATAAAAGGAATATTTAACTGTTTTTACGGTTTGCGACAATGTAGCAGGTAAACTACAATATCTTTAGCACTCAGAACGTTAGAGTGCTAAAATACAAAAATCGGAGGTACATTATGGTAATCAGACCATTAAGTGACAGAATAGTAATCAGAATGTTGGAATCAGAAGAAACAACCAAGAGCGGTATAGTGCTTCCTGGATCAGCTAAGGAAAAACCTCAGGTAGCGGAAGTTATCGCTGTCGGTCCTGGCGGATTTGTGGATGGAAATAAGGTAGAGATGGAACTTGCTGTTGGAGATAAAGTACTCATCAGCAAATATGCCGGAACAGAAGTAAAGCTTGACGGTGTTGAGTACACAATCTTAAGGCAGTCTGATGTATTGGCAAAAGTTGAATAATTAAAGGAGAGTATGATATGGCAAAACAGATTAAGTATGGAATTGATGCAAGAAAATCATTGGAAACCGGAGTAAACAAGCTGGCTGATACAGTTAAGATTACACTGGGACCAAAAGGAAGAAACGTTGTTCTGGATAAGAAGTACGGCGCTCCTCTCATAACAAACGATGGTGTTACAATCGCGAAGGAAATCGAGCTTGAAGACGCATTTGAGAACATGGGCGCACAGCTCGTTAAAGAAGTAGCTACAAAGACAAATGACGTTGCAGGCGATGGAACAACCACAGCAACATTACTTGCACAGGCTATAGTAAGAGAAGGGCTTAAAAACCTTGCTGCAGGCGCTAATCCGATGATACTTAAGAAAGGTATCGAAAAGGCAGTTGTAGCAGCAGTTGAAGGAATTGTAGAGAACAGCAGCCACATTAAAGGAAAAGAAGACATAGAAAGAGTAGCTGCAGTATCAGCTAATGACAGCGAAATCGGCTCATTAGTTTCCTCAGCTATGGAAAAAGTAGGAAATGATGGTGTTATCACTGTTGAAGAGTCCAAGACAATGGGAACAAACCTTGAAGTTGTCGAAGGAATGCAGTTTGACAGAGGATATCTTTCAGCATATATGGTAACAGATACAGATAAGATGGAAGCTGTTATCGATGATGCATATATACTGCTTACAGACAAGAAGATTGCTAATATTCAGGAAATACTTCCTTTACTTGAGCAGATAGTACAGTCTGGTAAAAAACTCTTAATAGTAGCAGAAGATGTTGAAGGTGAAGCGCTTGCAACTCTCGTTGTAAACAAATTAAGAGGTACATTCACATGCGTAGCAGTTAAAGCTCCTGGATTCGGCGACAGAAGAAAAGCAATGCTTGAAGATATAGCTATTCTTACCGGCGGACAGGTTGTATCTGAAGAACTCGGCCTTGACCTAAAGGAAACCAAGATGGATATGCTTGGAAGAGCAAGACAGGTAAAAGTCCAGAAAGAAAATACAATCATAGTTGACGGCGCAGGAAATCCTGAAAAGATTAAAGCAAGAGTAGCTTCAATCAGATCACAGATTGAAGAGACTACATCAGAATTTGATAAAGAGAAACTTCAGGAAAGACTTGCAAAACTTGCAGGCGGTGTAGCTGTTATCCAGGTCGGTGCAGCAACTGAAATTGAAATGAAGGAAAAGAAATTAAGAATAGAAGATGCGCTTGCAGCAACAAGAGCAGCTGTTGAAGAAGGAATAGTTGCAGGCGGCGGTGCAGCATTTGTTAATGCGCTGCCAAAGGTTAACTCAGTCATACGTTCTCTTACAGGAGACGAGAAAACAGGCGCTCTCATAGTTGCAAAATCCCTTGAAGAGCCAATCAGACAGATCGCCATTAACGCAGGCCTTGAGGGTTCTGTAATCCTTTCAAAAGTAATGGCATCAAAGAAGGGTGTAGGATATAACGTTATTACTGAGAAATATGAAGACATGATCGAAGCAGGAATCGTAGATCCTACAAAGGTTACAAGAAGCGCTTTACAGAATGCGGCTTCAGTAGCTGCCCTTATACTCACGACAGAATCTCTTGTCTGTGACATCCCTGAAAAAGAGCCTCCAGTACCAGCAGGAAATCCTGGCATGGGCGGATACGGCATGTAATACATTAATAGATAAGTAACGCTAAAACAAAAGGCATTATCATTGAGATAGTGCCTTTTCTTTATATTATACATCATACAAGAAGAGTCTGAACGTGAAGAAGAGTAATGGCTAAATGATTTTCTATTTGTATTATCTTACATAGATGCTAAAATATTTATAAAGACAGGAGGCATCATGAAATTTACAAAAATACTGGCAAGCGATATAACTGATTTGGACAGCAATGTGTATGAAGGCGGAGGAACCGATGTTACAGCCCTTTTGCAGCAAGTGCTGGATAAAGCAGGCAATGATGAAGGGATTCATCTTGTAATGGACGGTGCAGCCCTTATAACAGGACTGGACTTGAAATCAAACACGACGATAGAATGTTTAAGCAAAGACTGCGGCTTTTTTCTAAAAGACGGTTCTGACCGCTCGCTTATAGACCTTAAGGAAAGAAGCTATACTAAAAGGCTTACCAGGAATGTTTCCCTTATAGGCGGGACATATAACCATAACAACAAAGGACAGCAGCATCATGTGCCCATAACTGATGAAAGATACCGCTTCGGTATAAAGGGCATATCTGATGACATGGGTGCAAGCAGACTGGTTGTCGCATTCGAATTCTTCGGAGTGGAAGACCTTGTTATGCGTGACATTACAATAAGGAACCAGAGAGCCTGGTCAATGATGTGCGTAAACTTCAGGAATGTCACTATGGAGAACATATATATCGATCTTCCTAACTGGATGAAAGGCCAGAATCAGGACGGCCTGCATTTCTGGGGGCCTGGGCAGTTTCTTACTCTAAAGAATATTAAAGGAAGGTCAGGAGATGATTTTATAGCTTTAGGGCCTGATGAGCATGACCTTGTTTCGTCCATAACTGATGTGCTTATAGACGGAGTGCATCTGGAATATGCAGACCAGGCTATAAGGATGCTTTCCAGAGCAAAGGGAAGGCTTGACAGAGTTATTGTACGCAATGTGTCCGGAACATACAGAAGTTACGGATTCTTCATAAATCCATGGTTTCCAGGGGATGGATTCGGCAATTACGGGCATATCACATTTGATAATATAGACCTTCGCCCGATGGATCATGTTTACCCATACAGGACAGCAACTTTATTTGATATAGGGGGGAATT
>JAAYBX010000200.1 GCA_012729955.1 Clostridiaceae bacterium | reverse complement strand
CAGTGAATCTTGAAGTGACACAATTTGGGGTTATAATGATACTTACTGTATTCTTAGCTGCTACTATAACTGGCTATGCATTAAACTCTCTTGAAAAGAAATAAGCTAAAAACCCACTAATTCCTCTATTCTCTTATGTGCATTATGATTAATAGAATTTTTGAATTTTTTCCTTTGCTGTTCTATCCAGAAAATGCCTTACACTCTTGCATCCTAATATAGGTCAAGAGTGGAGAGGGATTGGACAGAGACATAGATCAACTCAAAGCATGGATCATAAAAAAGAAACTACAAGGATGGTCCGTCACTGACATATGTGCCTCAGTTCAGATAAGCAGAGACATGTTCTACCGTTGGTGGAACCGCTACCAGACCCAAGGATGGGAAGGGCTAAAAGAAAAACCCAAAGGACGCCCATGTGGACCTCAGCTCGATGAACCTATAAAAGAGAAAATTATCAAACTAAGGAAACGCTACGAGTGGGGACCCAAAAAGATAGCAGGCCACCTAAATCACAAAGACATAGACGTTGATCATCATCAAGTATATGCTGTAATCTGCCAGGCGGGATTGAACCATCCCATATCAGCTCCAAGAAAGACTTGGGGAACAAAGCGTTTTGAGAGAGCACACAACAATAGCCTCTGGCAGGCGGATTTCAAGCTGTGTGATGATGATTTTTGGATGATCAGCTACCAAGATGACCATTCACGCTTCATCACCGGCTCGGTTAAGATTTGGAGTCCGACTGGTGAGAGCGCTATTATGCTGCTAAATAGGGCTGTTAAGCGGTTTGGTGTGCCTGGACAGATTTTAACGGATCAGGGTACGCAGTTTAAGCCTGCAAGGGGTGGGACCTCTGCTTTTAGGCTTTACTGCATGAAGTTGGGTATTGAGCACATCACTGCCAGTGTCCGCAGACCGACTACTTGCGGCAAGATTGAGGCGTTTCATAAAGCTTACCAGATAGAAGCTCATTTGTTTCAAACGCATTGGAGTTTTATTCGTTACTATAACTATACTCGACCACATGAGGGAATAGGCTATTTAACCCCTGCTGAAATATACCTAAAACAGAAAGTGTAAGGCTATTTTAGGATAGAACATGATTTCAATGAGTCCTATAATATCGCCTTGCTTATTTCTCAAAAAGTCAGACGTCACTTCAACAGTTATTTGCTTACCATCTTTTAACTGTACACGATATTGGTGGGTTTTTGCTTTTTCGGTAGCAATTGAATCTAAAGAGCTCTTAACTGCACGATCTCTCTCCTCTTTAACTAAAAATTCCAAAACGTTTTTTCCTATAAATTCGCTTTTGTCTTTAGCTCCATACATGTTAACGATAACTTGATTTACGTCAGAAATATAGCCCCATAAGTCCCCAATAATCACGCCTTCTGCGGCATTATTTTCAAGGGTACTTTCTTCAAGTTCCATTTGTCCCTCAGTTACTTTTATTGAATAAGTTTTTGGAACATTAGACACAGCAAAGTTACACCTTTATTAAAAAAATTACTCTGCTTTAATATAAACAAGCATGCTTAACGCCTATAAATAAAGGCGTTAAGCACGAAACGCCAATTAAAAAGGGAAAAAGAAACAACCGCGGGTATAAAAGATGCTAAGCATTTGTTCTTGACGAATTTGAGAGTTGTGAACCAAGCTGATAGCAAATAAAACCATCTAACGGATTTTTATGTATCCTGTACCCAATACATTCAAGCACGCATTCATTTGGCTTGAACACATCTAACCGCTTTGGCGTACTACACCTTACATTTCTTAGCTCGTAAAGCCTAACACAGCGATATCTAGAGCAAGTCGTCTCGGTAGCTTTAATCATGTCTCCGCAGTAAGGGCAATGATGATGATTCTCCATAGCTCATTATATAGGTAAATCGCTACTTTTAACATATTCCTATAAACAAGACACATTATCAAAATATTAACGCATAAGGCCACATGACTTGCTTAGCCTCTGACGGTCAAAATAAGAGAAAAGAAGAACACGTCATCATTACTTAATAGGTATTTGATCGAAAAAGTATGCTTTTCTATTTCTTCTGCTATTTGTGTACATTTTTCTAAAAAAAGAAAAAAGGGTGTTTTGTTTTTGGTTTATTTTGTGCGTCTTTTTAGTATTATTGCTGCTGCGATTACTGCGGCTATGATGGCT
>JAAYBX010000029.1 GCA_012729955.1 Clostridiaceae bacterium | reverse complement strand
GGGTGATGTATAATAACGGACAGGAGAGATATTTCTCATCTATTGACGGAACAGAGATTATACAAGATTAAGGTAATTAACAGTCGTAAAAGAGTGTATAATTATATATGATATGAATAGGACAAGGAGATGCGTATTATGGATCTATATTCAAATTTACAAAACAGGCTTCAAACTATGAAAGAAGGCGGCACTTACAAAGAGTATCAGTATCTTACAACACCCATGAGCAATAAATCCAATATTGAAAAGTACAATGAGGTTATTGTACTTTGTTCTAATAATTATATAGGGCTATGTAATAACAAGGAAATAATACAGGCAGGGCATGACGCATTGGATAAATACGGTGTAGGAGCCGCTTCGGTGCGTTTTATATGCGGTACATATGATATACACAGACAGCTTGAAAAAGAAACAGCTGATTTTATGGGGACAGAGAGCTGTTTGACATATATGACATGCTGGAACGCTAATACAGGCGTTATTCCTGCAATATTGTTTGAAGGTGATTGTATTATTTCAGATGCTTTAAATCATGCAAGCATTATTGACGGATGCCGTATGGTTAATAAGAAGGTAGAAAAATTCGTGTATAAACACTCTGATATGGAGGAGCTGGAAAGGCTTTTAAAAGATAGCGATCGGTTTAATACCAAGCTTGTCATAACTGACGGCGTATTCTCTATGGAAGGTGATATCGCCAAACTTGATGAGATATATGTACTTTGTAAAAAGTATGGAGCAATTTTGATGGTAGATGACTCACATGGAATGGGAGTTATAGGCAAAACTGGCAGAGGCGCTATTGAATATCATAATCTGTTAGGAAAGATAGATATTATAACCGGAACATACGGTAAAGCGCTTGGCGGTTCAGCAGGCGGATTTGTAGCTGCTAAACAGGAAGTAATCGATATGTGCATCCAGGCTTCAAGGACATCACTGTTTACAAACAGCCTTCCTCCAGTGGTTGCGGCAATGGCTTTAAAATCTATACAGATACTTAAGAGGGATCCGAGCATAATCGAGTCATTACACAAGAAGGTTAAATATTTAAGGCAGAGGTTGCATGAAGAAGGATTTGAACCTTTGGAAGGAGACAGCGCGATAGTGCCGATAATAGTAAAAGAAACAGCAAAAGCTATAAAGATAGCAAAAGCAATGCTTAAAAAGAATGTATATGTCACAGGATTCGGATTTCCTGTAGTGCCTGAGGGTACTGCAAGAATAAGGATACAGGTTTCTGATGCTTTATCATACGAGGATATCGATTATTCAGTCAAATCTTTTAAAGAAGTCTTTGACAATCTGGAATAAAATAACTAATATATAGTAAAGAATACAGACAAAGGCATATTGGGCAAATGCCTGATAAAAGATTATGATTTTTTCAAACAGTATTAAAAGCATTGTTCGGTCAAAGGGTAAGACAGCTTTATTCTCAATATTAATTTTTTCATTGACACTCGCATTGTGCATATGTGTAAGCGTTTGGGCAGCTATTGATGCTTTCTTGGAGGAATGCGAAGATTTCTTTACAACGATAGGCGTTTTTGAATATATAGGGACGGAGTATCCTAATGATGTCATATATGACTCATATATGGATGATGCGCTTCATAAATTTGACATCGAAAGCATATCAAGTCATCCTTCTGTGCTCTTATGGGATCAATCTATCAGATCATCAGGTTATGTGGAAGGCTTCTGGCGGACAGACCAGTATATGCCAAAAAGGATGCTGTCAGTTATAATTGTCGGTAATATTTCTGATTCCAATCAAGATTTTTATACTGGTATAGCAATGAAAACCGGTTATTCTCTGCTGATAGAAGATGACACAATTATTCATATAGATAAGGATTTCGGACCTTTGGAGTCAGACCATTACTACATTCTCTTTGGTGAGGCATATTACGGAAGAACTCCCATAATCAACCTTGCAAGATCGGATTACGAAAATGCGATTGCAAAAAATCTTGGTATATCCATGCCATATAAACGGGACATTACAATTGATAAAAATGGATTTTCAAGTTATGAAATACCGAAAGACAGCATGTTCAATGAATTTTCCGAAACGCTTAGAGTTATCAGTAACAGCGTGCTTGTTGTGTCAACTAAAGATATATTGAGCTTGTATCCTTTCAATCAAAATGAACTATATATACTCGATGGACGTATATTCAGTCAAGATGAATATGCATCAGAAAGTAAAGTATGTGTCATATCCCAGCTTATGGCAGAAAGGATGAGTGTACGGATTGGGGATAAAATAAACCTGTCTACAACTAAATCTGATTATCCAGACTTGGAAGACGCATTCTTTGCAGATACAGGTTTTAGTGACACTTCAGATTATGAGGTAGTAGGCATAACCAACTCTATAGGAGACAAGTTCTGGTATGTATATGTGCCATTTTCGGATGAATTTATACATTCGAATTTCCCAATCGGTTATACTATAGGCCAAGCAGTAATAAAAAACGGATATGGTGAAGAGTTTTATGGAGATATCGAGCCTCTCTTGGGAGACAGGATAAGGCTTACAGTATATGATCAGGGGTATTCCAGTGTAGAAATCCCATATACTACTTTACTGACAGTAGTAAAGATACTGACTGCTGTGTTCGTGCTGGTAGAGCTGGCTGTGTGTGTTTTCTTTGGGTATCTTTTTGTTTACAGGCAGAAAGACACTATTGAGACGATGCTTATGCTAGGGTCAGGGAATATGAGGGTGTTTTCATATTTTCTGTTCAGTTCAGGCATAATTGCATTTAGTGCCTGTTTTGCTGCTACAGCAGCAGGACGTTTTCTAAGCAGGTTCATTATGGCTCTTGTAAGGAAAATTGCAGAGTATTTCAGGCTGATTGATGCACGTTTTTCCAATGCAAGGCTGAGTATAACTAAAACATTGGAATTCAATCCTGATGTAGGCTGGAACATATTCATTATCGTATCTTCTGCGGTATTAGTAAGCTGCATAATATCCTGCATAGTATTTCTTTCTTTTGGTTTCATTAGACGTAAAAAGAAAGGAAACAAGAGAATCGGACCAAAACGTGAAAAGAGATCCATGTATAATCCAAGCACTAGCATAAAATATGCCATTCTTTCCGTATTTAGGGGAGGTCCGCGCACTATTGTAGTCCCAGTTCTGGCTCTAACAGTTATCCTTTTCTTCGGGCAGCTTGCAGATGTTATGCAGTCACAGCACGAAAGGATAGAATACATATATGACAATAATGTCATTGAAGGATATTTCACTGATTTCAAAGGAAAACAGATATCAAAACAGAATGTAAACGCATACAATGTTGCAAAGCTTAATCATTCAGGATATATAGAGGACCTGTGCATAACAGTATCAGAACCTTCATATTTTGTGGGTACTGCTTTAAAAAATGGTAAGACATATGATATACCTCCTCTTATTGTTCCAGGTAATTCATTTGTACGTGAATCATTGCAAGCAGAGATATCAAGAGGACCTAATATTACTTTTACGAATAATCTGTCTGGCTCCCCGGAATTCTATTATGCTGACCGGGTGGAAATTGATTACATGTCCGGATATGATGATACGATGTTCACAGCGATAGACGACGAAGATGCTTGTATATGCATAGTGACCAAAACATATATGCAGGAGCATGATCTTTCTTATGGTGATGTAATACGTGTCGCTGTGGATAAAATAGTGAACAGTAATGAGTATTTCGGATTAAGGATATTTAGTCACTATGATTTAAAAATAGTCGGTTCATATATAAAGCATGGTGAAAAAGATACTATATACTCTCCATTATCAGAAAAGTTCGATGTATCCCTTATTTGGAACCAGACGGATAATGAAGAGGAAGATATAACTGATGCAAATAAGAAGGAACTGCTGGATATTAATCTGAATAGTGTCACTTTTAAAATTAAAGACAGCAGAAGTCTTTTAGAATTTAAGAACTTCATGAGTAATTACGGTTATTCACAGGTAAACAAAATAAGTATGATAAGAGAATTTGTAGTACTGAAAGACTCAGTTATGAATAGCTCGCTAGCAAATGTCACACAGCAGATAAGATATTTAAATATTGCGTACCCCATTCTATATGTTCTTATTGCGGTTGTGGCTTATGCGGTATCCTATCTTATGGTTGTGAGCAGAAAAAAGGAATTTGCGACGATGGCAGGGCTTGGAACAGATAAAAAACAGGCATTTTACAGCTTCTTTTCAGAACAGATGATATTATGCATAACAGGAGCAGTTATAGGTTTAGTAATATGGTATGTCATATTTAAGCAGCTTTCATATATGCATATAGCCTTAGTTTTTGGATATATACTATTTTATTTAACAGGAAGTGCTGTTTCAATAAATGTAATGAGTAAAACTGGAGTTCTTGCAGTAATGGCAGACAGAGATTGAGGAGAGATATGAATATACTGGAATTGAAAAATGTGACATACAGCTATATGAGCAAATACAATAAGACTGAAGCAGTCAAGAATGTCAGTTATGGATTTGAGAGAGGTAAAGTATATGCCATAGTCGGAAAATCCGGAAGCGGCAAATCCACCTTGCTTTCTCTTCTTGCAGGCCTCGATCTTCCTCAGTCCGGGCAGGTGCTTTTTGAAGGCAAGAGTACAACGGAAATGGATTTAGCTAAGTACAGAAGGCAGAATGCTGCTATGATATATCAAAGCTTCAGACTGTTTCCTCTTCTTACTGTAACTGAGAATATAACTTACCCGATGGGGCTTAGAGGATTTAAAGGTAAGCCTGCATCAGATAAAGCAAAAGAGCTGGCTTTAAAGATGGATTTACCCGAAACTGTACTTAACAGATTTCCCAATATGCTTTCTGGAGGAGAACAGCAGAGGGTAGCTATTGCACGAGCATTGTCAATGGAGACTAAGGTATTGCTTGCAGATGAACCTACAGGTAATCTTGATGAGAAAAACAGTTTGAATATAATCGATATACTTGTTAAGCTTGCACATAATGAAGGATATCTTGTGATAATAGCAACACATGATCTGAGCATACTAAATAAAATGGACCATGTTCTTTATATGAACAGTGGGAATCTTTTACTTGATGAGTCCTGATTATTCTTCGTTTTTTATATGGTTTCTGCAAATACTGCAAGTATAATTGCTATCATCCTTTAGAATGCATGTACGGTTACCAAGCATCATTCGAATCTTAAAAGCCTGTTTAGCACAACATGTGTCATAGAATATTTTAAATTCATCTTTTCTCATATCATATATAACTCTGCCTCTGGGATAAAAGTCGAAATCCTTATTGTATTTCAGTTTGTAATGCCTTTCCCATACATCCATGTGGCTTCTGGGGTAATTGCGCATCTCGGCATAGTGCTCAGCATTTTCCAACCTGCACTTATGAAGTAATATCTGTCCATCTACGACGAAGAATAAAGCTACAAAAGGTTCAGCCATTTGTGCCTCTTAATATAATCGCGTCGCGGTCAGGCCCTACGGATATGTATTTGACAGGGCAATTTATCTTTTCTTCTATCAACAGGACATAATCTTGGGCTTGTTTAGGCAGCTCAGAAAATGTGCGAATTTTTGATATATCTGTCTTCCATCCAGGCATATCTATGAACAATGGTTTTGACTTTTCCAATGCTGGTGTGAGAGGGAATGATTCAAGCATTTTTCCTTCTGATTCATACCCGATGCATACAGGTATCTTATCCATATATGAAAGGACATCCATTTTTGTAAGAGCAATACAGTCAGCGCCTTGTACTTGTACCCCATAAGCGGTCGCAAGCATATCAATAGGACCGACTCTTCTTGGTCTTCCAGTCGCGGCACCGTATTCATTTCCTGCCTGCCTTAATTTCTCAGCATCTTCTCCAAACCATTCAGCTGTGAAAGGGCCTTCGCCTACACAGGAGGAATATGCCTTTACCACTCCAATAACATTATCGACTGTCAGTTCAGGCGCACCTGCGCCTATCGGTCCATAAGCTGCTAAAGGAGTTGAAGAACTTGTATATGGGTATATGCCGTAATCTATATCCCTTAATGCTCCAAGCTGTGCTTCAAACAAAATAGACTTACCCTCCTTTTTAGCTTTTCTAAGCAGAGAACCTGTATCACATATATATGACTTGAATTCTTCTGCATATTTATCCAGCCATTTAGAAATATCGGAAAAGAGGAAAGGATTAGATTTATATACATTCTGTATGGTAAGGTTTTTCCATTCTAAAATATCCTTAAGTCT
Source organism: Clostridiaceae bacterium (assembly GCA_012729955.1). Lineage (GTDB taxonomy): Bacteria > Bacillota > Clostridia > DUPQ01 > DUPQ01 > DUPQ01. The sequence continues at coordinate 3,202 of JAAYBX010000029.1, read as the reverse complement.
TTCATGCAGATATTCAGGATAAAGCAATTCTCCTGCCATAATACCTTTTTTGATGTATTTATCAGAATAAGCAGGACCTATTCCCCTTTTTGTAGATCCGTATTTTTTATCTTTGAGACGGTTTTCCTCCAGTTCATCCAATACTTTATGGTATGGCAGGACTATCATGGCACGATCACTGATTTTTAAATTATCAGAAGTTATCTGCACTCCTGCTTTCCTTAATTTTTCGGTTTCCATGGAAAGATGCTCCAGATCTATTACTGTTCCATTTCCCAGAATATTAATCACCTTAGGACGGAAAATACCAGAGGGTATTAGATTCAGAGCAAATTTTCCATACTCATTTATTACAGTATGTCCAGCATTGCTTCCGCCTTGATACCTTACCACCACATCATAATCCTTAGCGATAAGGTCTACCATCCGGCCTTTTCCTTCATCTCCCCAGTTTATTCCTACTATAGCGCATGTTTTCATCAAATCCTCCAAACCACATCTTTTAGTATATCATATCTTAAGTCAAATTACATATGTTTGATGAAGTGGTGGTTTGAAAATTTACAGGATATCATTTATCATATTGTATTTTTATTAATCCAAATTAACTGCCTGTATCTAAAGCATTGTGATATACTTAATGCATATCTAGGAGGTATGAAATGGGTGCTTCAGTAATCAACTGCAAGTTTGATACTAATCTTCTTTATTATCGTGATGAATGCAATGTAATATTACCATCTTCAGTAAATTCAAAAAACATAAAAGTATTGTATCTGCTCCATGGCATGCACGGGACATGTCATGACTGGATAACATATACAAATATAGCGAGACTTGCTGAAACCTATAAGGTTGGTGTAGTCTGTCCCAATGCAAAAAACAGTTTCTATGCGGATATGAAGTATGGTGAGCCTTTTTATACTTTTCTGACTACTGACTTTATGGCTTATATTCAGCAGACATTTGGTTTTTCAGATAAGAGGGAAGACAATATTATCGCTGGATTATCCATGGGAGGATATGGCGCATTAAAAATAGCATTTAATAATCCAGATAAATTCTGTATTGCTGGCAGCTTTTCCGGTGTTCTTGATATCGCTAATATTTCCTCTCTAGTTACAGGAAATGAAGCAAATGATAGGAAAAATACAGAGCTTTTCCGTAATATTTACGGCGAGAACCCGAATCTTGCCGGATCTGACAATGATTTAATATCTTTGATGAAAAGAAACAAAACAGTTAGAGGATATTCAATAAAGGATCTGAAGGTTTACCAGTACTGTGGAAATACAGATTTTCTTTACCAGTTTAACTTGAATTTTAAGAAACATGCAGAAAAAGCAGGTTTAGATCTAAAATATGCGACGGATGGAGGAGCGCATGAATGGGAACGCTGGGGTGAGCAGATAACCTTGTTCATGAAAGAGTATCTGCAATAAGTAATGGTAAACAGCATTAACCTGATCTTAATATCAATATCTGCAGGTGCATTCATATTTATGCCTCTTGTGCCTTTTATAACCACAATTTTGAAAAAAAGAGGGAAATCCATGATTTTAGGGATGGCAGGGTTCTCTGTTTATGGGATTATATTAAAAAATCTTGTGTTTTTACTAATTTTACTAATACCATTTTTCAAATCACTATTTTCTTCGGATCCTGTCATATACTCTGTTTTCATTGGTATAGCATCTGCATTAATACATGTGTTTGTAAGATATTACCTATTAAAAAAAACAGGTGTAGAGGATATATGGGCCTTTACGACTGGTGAATCTTTTATTCAGTGCATATATATTGGAATACCCACAGTTGTACTTAATCTGATATATGCTCTTGTAATCAATCTTGGAGGTTTCGAATATGTTGGAATAACGGAAAAACTCATCCCAGTTGCAACCTCTCTGATAAATGCTGATTATACAGAATTCTTACCATATATCGCTTACCCTTTCTGGGTGTTTGCTTTAAACTGGCTGACTTTTACCCTGTTCATAAAAAACAAGTTTGTTTCAGCTCTTTTAGAAGCTCTTATACTAGCTGTCTACTCATATTTTATGCTAAGCAGATTATATATTCTTAATATGACATTTCTTTTGGCAATAACAATATCTGTTTTGTTCATAATGATTATTTCAAGTATGGAAAAAAGAAAAATGAAGGAAAATGAAACCAAAAAAACATGAACTTGGTTGACACAGCTGTTCTTTTGTGATTAACTAAGTATACAACTGAATATGCGGATTTTTCGGTAAAAGCAATTTTTTAATAGGGAAGCAGGTGAAAGTCCTGCGCGGTCCCGCCGCTGTAAGAGGGAGCGATTGCAACAAACCACTGTAGAAGATACGGGAAGGTGCATAGCAATGATCTCAAGTCAGAAGACCTGCCGGATAATACAGCATACATTACTTGCGGTCGATGAGGAATGTGGTTTCAATCCTTTTTCCCGCAAGAAAAGGATTTTTTAATTTTAACGGAGGATTGAAATTATGAAAAGAAGTACAAGTACAATCTGCATGATCGTAATGATAGCATTACTGATTGCAATGACACCCACAGTTTTCGCTACAGCCACAGAATATGCATACATACGCATAGAAGGATATGAGGGAACACTTGTAGAAAAAACAGCAGTCCCTTTAGAGGTATTCAATCTTGATGCATATGGCATTTCGGATGAGCCTCAGTATTTCAGCGTGCTTCATGCCATAATCTCTGCTCTTAAATCCAAAGGACATGATGTATCCAGTAAAGATATCCTTAATACTAATGGAGGGTCATATATATCCACTGTTCTTGGTTTGACGGCAGAAGGCAACGCTGGCTGGATGTATGTGTTAAACGACAGCTCCTCATGGAATTCAATTATAGACCAGGAGCTGGTAAAAGATGATTATGTAGTCATTTACTACATAGAAGACTGGATGAACTGCTCATATTCCACATTCGGTGTAGATGATGAATATGATACTGATGCATTTAACACAGTTAAACTGAACCTAAAGCATCAGGTAACAGATCCTGTCACATGGGAAGTGTCATATGAAGATGTTTCAGGCGCAGTAATAACGATCGACGGCCAGAAGACTGATACAGTTACAGACGAATCAGGAAACGCCTACCTTACATTTAAAGACTGGGGTACCCATGAAATATCTGCTGAGAAAGTTATTGATGGCATAAATACTATTTCACGTCC
>JAAYBX010000028.1 GCA_012729955.1 Clostridiaceae bacterium | reverse complement strand
TCAGATATTCCATGAGAAGCAGTCATTTTACTGATTGTGAATGCATTTTACGGAAACTCAACAACATATTCAATAGCTGAAATATTACAGCTTTATCATATATGGTTAACGGTTCTGAACCAAAGCATATAATTACTCTAATTGCAAAAATAACAATAAGGAGCGATAACGAAATAATGACTAGAAGCTTAATCCATTTTATATTGCTATTTATTATATACCTCATTATAAGAAAAATAATGAATGCAATAAGCATAAGGTATATTCCCGGATGCATTACAAATGCTTCTTTAAATCTTAAGGTAACTAACAGGATAAAAGCTCTCACCATTCCGCATCCTGCACATGGTATACCAAAAAATAATTTCGAAGGACATACTTCTCCTACTGTAACAGTCATTATTATCACATAAGCAATACATGCGATTATAGGAAGCCATGCTTTTTTAAGATCGTTAAGCAGCCTTTGCAATGATTTTTTCATCATCTCAGTATCCTAACTCCTCATTGACGATAATTACTGTTATTCTTCCTTTCTCACGCTGTTTCGCTGATACTACGAAATTACAGCATATTCTGTCTCTGCTGCTACAACCTTTGTTTATGTCATCAGATATGCATTTTCCCGTATAGGCGCATGGTGTGTCCCTATTCAGCCTTACGCAGTTTTTTGGTGCTGCGATGTGTTTTACCCTTAGAACAGCTTGTTCAAAATTCTTAACTATTTTGTTAATGCCAGCAACAATTATTACTTTTTTTGGACCATGACATAAACATGCTACCCTGTTGCTTGCTCCATCAACATTATACAGAATGCCATCTTCAGTTATGGCATTCGTACTTGATAACATAAAATCCGAACTAAACATAGCTGATTTATCTGCTCTGTCTGCAATACGATACCCTTCAGCATTAATCATATCTGTAATACCGCACTCTTCAAGTGTAATAGAACCTCCTGTAACTATTAAAGCATCTTTATTAAGCATCTCTCTAACAATCTTCTTTGCATGGTCCCTATTCTCGGCATAAACCGCATCCATATCATTCTTTCTTAAATTATCCAATACTCTGTTGATATCCATATGCTCTGATATTATGTCTCCTTTCCTGTTCATTATATCATCAACAGCACTACTCTTGGCAAAGGAACTTTTAAGATGTCTGCCCGTCTAAAAGCTGTAAGTAAAAAAGGATGGTAAATAAAATGAAAAAGATGATATCGATTCTATTAATATTCATACTTGTATTGACTGGCTGCACAAACAATCCCCAGCCGTCTTCGCAACCATCAGCTGTCACGCTGGATGAAAGTATAAAGAATGTTGCAAGCCTTTCACAGCTTAAGACATTGCTTAATGCTTCAAAAGATACCCTTCTTTCCAGATGGTATAGGTCAATTGATATGCCTGTAATGTATAAAGGTATGGAAGATGCAAATGAACAATCAGTATCTGATACCGGTTCCTACTCACAAACCAACACACAGGTTGCAGGAGTTGATGAAGCAGATACTGTTAAAACGGACGGCAAATATGTGTTTTCCATAAATGATCAGGGTTATGTAAATATTGTATCAGTCGACGCAGAAGGTTCTCTTGAACTTGTAAAGCAGTTAAAAGAATTTACACCTAACTTCTATCCCTCAGAGTTATATGTAGATGATTTATTCCTAATTATAATTGGATCATCATACAATGAAGAAGGGTCCTACTCATCAGCATTTATATATGACAAAACCGACATTTCAGAACTTAAACTGCTTAAAGATGTGATGATAAAAGGTTACTATTCTGATTCCAGAAAGATTGGAAACTCGCTTTACCTAATCTGCAATTACACACCATATTACTACTATTTAAAGGATACAGACCTTCTGCCATGTTATATTGAAGATGGTAAAACCACATACCAGACTCCTTCAGACATTTACTATTTCGACCAGGCAGATTATTCATCATACCTGATACTTGGTGCAATTGATTTATCTGATCTTTCTAAAGATATTAACCTTAACACATATCTTGGAAGCGGACAGACTGTATATATGTCAAATGAAAACCTTTATGTTACCTACACACAGTATCAGTATAGGACTATGGGAATAATGTCTGATAAGCCTGCATCTTACCAGCAGGATACTGTAGTACATAAATTCCATGCAGATAATGCAATTTTAAAATATGTCGCTACAGCCAAACTTTCGGGATATCCGATTAATCAATTTGCAATGGATGAGCACAATGGCTTTTTCAGAATAGCAGTTATAGATGACACAACTGGTGAATCAGTAAATAATGTTTACATTTTTGACGAAAATTTGATTCAGACAGGCTCTATTCTCAACATGGCTCCAGGTGAAAGGATTTATTCTGTAAGATTTAATGGCGATATAGGCTACATGGTCACATTCGTAACAGTTGATCCTCTCTTTGTAATGGATCTTTCAGATCCTTACAACCCCAAGATAGATGGAGAACTGAAGATCCCCGGATACTCAACATATATGCACATGTATTCTGATACTCTTATACTAGGATTTGGGATGGATACATCAGAAGAAGATGGAAGAGCATTAAATCAGGGTATAAAAATCGCTATGTTTGATGTTTCAGACAGAGCTAACCCAAAGCAGCTCTTCACAACTTCAATAGGCGGTCGCGGTTCATGGTCTGAACTGAATTATGACCATAAAGCATTTATGTTCGACCGTTCCAGAGATATATTCGCATTTCCTGCCTCAATATCCGGTAACAACTATGAAATGAAAGCTCAAGGGCTTGTAGTATGTAAAATAGACATTGAAAATAACCAGTTTGAAGTACTTGATATATTATCCCAGGATTATTTTACAAACTGGTCCAATTATGTACAAAGAGGCCTTTATATAAATAATGTGCTTTTAACCATTTCTTCAAACGCCATTTATTCATACAATTTCGATACCTTAAATCTCATTGACAACGTTATCTTTGATTGACAAGCGTTTCTCCCAATCTTTTTATACTCTCTTTGTAGATAGCGGCGCCTTCATATAGGCGCTGCTTCTTTATGCACTCATTTGCCTGGTGGGCATTTTGAATATCGTCCGGCATGTTCATTCCAAATGCTACAAGATTAGGCATAGTCCTTGCATATGTACCTCCGCCGATAGCTAAAGGTTTCGAGTAATCATTTGTCATTTCCCTGTATACTGATAGAAGCGTCGATACCAATACTGAATCCTTATCCACAAAAAGCGCAGGATTATTGTCTGTATGAACTACCTGAAGATTATATTTTTTGCATGATTTCTCGATTTTTTCAACAAGACTCAAATAGTCTGCAGTTACAGGATAACGAATATTTAGTATGCAGACAGATTTTTCTTTATTTATAGACATAATTCCAGGATTAACAGTAAGTCTGCCGCTTTCGTCTTTACAATCCAGATCCAATCCTTCGCCGTAATGCTTATCTAGAAGTGTATTTCTAAAAAACTCTATAATCGGAAGCCCAGCAAGAACTGAACTATTCTCAATAGCTATCTTAATTGCATTTACTCCGCTAAAAGGAGCAGCTCCGTGTGCAGGTTTTCCTTCATAAGTAATTTCTTTTCCTTTATATTCCACGTGGCATTTTCCAGGAACCACATTCGGTCGGTCTCCTGCTTGCAAGAATATGCTTTTACTGCCCTCGCCTGCTATTGTGACAGTAAGAATCCCTTTTTCAGCATATATGACAGGAAAATCAGCATCAGGTACAAATCCCAATGTCGGAAGCTCCTGAGTCTTAACATAATGAGCCATACAGGAAGAACCGCATTCTTCGTCAAGCCCGAGTATCAGACGAACCCTGTATCCTTTTATCTCGTTATTCTTTATAAGATCTGCAACAGCATAAAAAGCAGCTATAGCAGGCCCTTTATCATCTGATGTTCCTCTGCCATATAAGAAGCCGTCTCTTTCTGTCAGAACATATGGATCACTTGTCCAGCCATCCTGCTCAGGAACTACATCCAGGTGAAGAAGCACTGCTATCATGTCTTTTCCCTCACCATATTCAAGATATCCTGCTCTTCCGTTAATATTCACGGCTTTCATGCCGTATTTTCTACCTAAATCAAGCATATACTCTAGAGCTCTAAGAGTACCTTCTCCATATGGAGCATCTGCAGATGGTTCATCTTTCACGCTTTTTATCGCTATGAGACCCCTTAAATCTTCAATCATATCATTAAGATATTCCTTCATTTGTTTACCTTCTTTTCGTAAATTCTCTCACATCGTGCTTATATAAGTTTATATCATAACACCATAAAAAGAAACCCCTTTGAAAGGGGTTCCTTATGCTTGGATTTTTTTGTTTTATACTACTTTATTTCAGCTGTTGCGCCGACTTCTTTGAATTTGGCAACAAGATCTTCAGCAGCCTGTTTTGATATAGCTTCTTTAATTGTGCTTGGAGCGTTGTCAACGAGGTCTTTTGCTTCCTTAAGTCCTAAACCTGTAGCTTCTCTGCATACTTTGATAACTTTAATCTTTTCTGCTCCTACTTCTTTAAGAATTACATTGAATTCTGTCTGTTCTTCAACTTCTTCAACAACTGCTGCAGGACCTGCGGCTGCACCAGCTGCTGCTGCTGGAGCTGCGGCTACAACGCCGAATTCTGCTTCAAGCGCTTTAACCATATCAGCAAGTTCCAATACTGTTAATGTCTTAATTTCTTCTATTAATTTCGTTATCTTTTCACTCATGATTATTTATCCTCCGATTAGTTTTATTTACGCTTACGCAGCGGTTTCTTCTTTCTTTTCCATTATTGCCTTAAGAACAAGTGCCAATGAGGTGATAGGAGCTTTCATACCGCCCATCATCATTGCAAGCAGATCGTTCTTAGGAGGAATCTTAGCATACGCTTCGATACCTTGAACATCGACTATCTGATCACCTATCACACCAGCTTTGAGCTCGAATTTGCCATAATCCTTCATGTTGGCATACTTAGACATTAACTTAGCTGCCAATAGCTCATCTTCACTCATAGCAACTGCAGTAGGTCCTTCAAGATGAGGTATTAATCCCTCATACTTGGTACCTTCAACAGCTTTAACAAGAAGCCTGTTCTTGATGACCTTATACTCGATATTAGCTTTTCTCATGTCAGAACGCATTGCTGTATCTTGAGCAACTGTAAGTCCTCTGTAATCTGCCAGTATAACAGATCCCATGGATAACAGCTTTTCTCTTAATTCAGTCATTTGCTGCTTCTTAACTTCTAATATCTTTTCACTAGCCATTATTTCGTTACCTCCTTATAAAAAATCCTCGCATACTGCACGCAATACGAGGATTTGATATCAATCAATCTTGTATCTTCCTCGGCAGGATTTACGCTAATCTTTACGAATCGCACCTGCTGTCTGCGGCAGATTTACTTTATTTGTTTTATCACAGATTGTACCAGTATGATATCAATATGTGATGCTTACTTACTATACCCTACAAGCTTTTGCTAGTCAAGTACTTTCTGTGTATTTACTTTAATACCAGGGCCCATTGTTGAAGCTAATGTTACACTTCTCAAATACTGTCCTTTTGCAGCTGCTGGTTTTGCTTTTACAACTGCACCCATAAGTGTTTTGAAATTGTCCATCAACTTTTCCTGGTCAAATGATGCTTTTCCGATAGGGCAGTGGATAATATTAGTTTTATCCAATCTGTACTCGATTTTACCTGCTTTTGCTTCTGTAACAGCTTTTGCCACATCTGGGGTAACTGTACCAGCTTTTGGGTTAGGCATTAATCCTTTTGGTCCCAAAATACGGCCTATTTTTCCAACTACACCCATCATGTCCGGGCTTGCAATAGCTACATCAAATTCAAACCAGTTTTCATTCTTGATTTTGTCTGCGAGCTCATCTGCTCCTACATAGTCAGCTCCTGCTTTTTGTGCTGCATCAGCATTTGCACCTTTTGCAAATACCAGTACTCTCACCTTTTTGCCGGTTCCATGCGGTAATACAACAGCACCTCTAACCTGCTGATCAGCATGTCTTGAATCAACACCCAGTTTGATGTGTATTTCGATAGTTTCATCAAACTTAGCTTTAGCAGTTGATTTTACAAGGCTAATAGCTTCTGAAGGATCATATGAGGCAGCTTTGTTAAATAATTCTAAACTTGCTCTGTAATTCTTACTTCTTTTCATTTATGCTTCCTCCTATCATTCCTCTACCTTGATGCCCATACTGCGCGCAGTACCAGCAACCATGCTCATTGCAGCTTCAACGTCTGCTGCGTTGAGATCCTGCATCTTCTGTTCTGCAATCTTTCTTAAATCAGCTTTTGAAATTGTAGCGACCTTTGTCTTGTTTGGCGTAGCTGAGCCACTCTCTACATTGCATGCTTTTTTAAGTAATACCGCTGCCGGCGGAGTCTTTGTAATGAAGGAAAATGATCTGTCCGCATAGACTGTTAATACTATTGGTATTATAAGTCCTACGTCATTTCTTGTTCTTTCATTGAATTCCTTACAGAATCCCATAATGTTTACACCGTGCTGTCCTAGTGCTGGTCCAACCGGCGGTGCTGGCGTTGCTTTGCCCGCGGGCAATTGCAGTTTTACATATCCGATAATCTTCTTTGCCATTCATTCCACCTCCCAAATGTATTTTGTTAGCTTAAAGAATAATCTGTATCTGATCATAATCCAATTCAACAGGTGTTTCTCTGCCGAATATAGAAATATGAACTTTAACCTTTCTCTTGTCTTTATCGACTTCTTTAATAACGCCGACAAAGTTCTCAAAGGGACCTTCAATAACTCTGATATTGTCTCCAATATTAAAGTCAATGACTGTTTCCATTCCTTCAAGTCTCATCTGAATGACTTCATCATCAGTAAGAGGTACCGGTCTTGCAGTAGGTCCTACAAATCCTGTGACTCCCCTGGTGTTTCTGACTACATACCATGACTGATCATTCATAATCATTTTTACAATAACATAACCAGGGAAAATCTTCTTGAAGGTTATTTTTCTTTTCCCGTTTTTTTCTTCAATAACCTCTTCAAGGGGAACGACTATATCCTGTATGTATTCCTGCATTTCCCTATTTTCGACTATTTTCTCAAGGTCAGCTTTAACCTTATTCTCATAGCCGGAATAAGTATGCACTACATACCATTTAGCCAAAACCTGATCTTCCCTCTTTTCGGTTATATCAGCATTTAATTTCTCATCCATTGAAATGTTCTCCCGTTTATCCGTTAACAAGAAGCTTGATAAGGGATGATAAACCCCAGTCAAACAAGCTTATAATAACAGCGACAATGGCACATACAACTAAAACCGTCACTGTGCTTTTAAAAAGCTGTTTGCCTGTCGGCCATGTAACCTTCTTAAGCTCCTGGGCGATTCCCTTAAAGAATCCTATAAATTTCGATTTCTTAATATTTTTTTCTTTTTCTGCCATCGTCGTCACCTTATTATTTCGTTTCTTTATGAAGAGTATGCTTCTTGCAGAACTTGCAATATTTGCTTAATTCAAGTCTGTCAGGAGTATTCTTCTTATTCTTTTTTGTCGAGTAATTTCTCTGTTTGCACTCTGTGCATGCAAGTATAATTTTGTCTCTCATTTTCTCTTCCTGCCTTTATCTTATTGAAGACTTTTCTACAAAAAAAAAGAGCCTTCTAATAGCAAAAGTAATCTTATCATGTCAATATGTACCATGTCAATATATTTTTTATTCTATTGATAACAATAACCTTACTGCTTCCTTCACATTATCAAAATTGGATGATTCATTAGATATACACAGTATCATGGGAAATTCCTCATTGATATAAACATGTTCTGAAAGAAGATCATTATCCTGTATATTAATGCCATATATGACTTTCTCGCCAGTGGAAGGTTTTATTCCATAAACAATATTCTTCTGGTCTATATTAATACCATACTCATTAAGTATATCATCCAGTTCTAAAAGATAGTTATATGATAATATATATCTATACACTGCATCATCACATATAATTATTTCCAAATCACCTGAAACAAGCAGCAGGCTTAGTTTTTCAACACTTGATGCATCATATGAATCTTCCTTGTATCTGGTATCATTACCAGCTGCGGTAGCATATATTATTTCCATCAGGATATTCTTGACATCAGGCATCCTGTCATACAGATAATTCTCTATATCTTTGTTATTCTTTGCTGTATAAGGGCCAACATAAGAGATTGTAAGGTCTGGATCTTTATTGGTAACCATCGGTACAGCTATAGCTAATACGGTTGCGAATATTATCAATATAATCGCTACTGTACCAATATGCTTAAACCAGGCTTTACGATATTTTTCAACTACAGGTTTTACTGGTTTGGTATCCTCTATATTCAGATTAAGAAGATATTTATATGCTTTAGTAGCTTCATCAATGTCTATTGACTTGTCGTTCCTTGCTCGCATACATATGTAGTCGTACTTTTTGTTTATTTCGGTTTCAGTACAGTTCTCATCAAGTCCCAGTATTTCCAGATACTTCTTTCTTAAATCATCCATTAGACTCCGGCTTCATCGTCGGGAAGAACATAACATCCCTTATCGATGAAGAATTTGTGAACAGCATTATCATACGCTCCACACCGAGCCCCATTCCGCCTGTCGGAGGCATTCCTATTTCAAGGGCATTTATAAAATCCTCATCTATCGTAAATTCATATTCGCCAAACTTGCTCTTAGCCTGAGCTATAAGACGTTCCTTCTGATCGACAGGATCGTTAAGCTCTGAGAAGGCATTGCCCATCTCGCTTGCAAGTATAAAGAACTCAAAACGCTCTGTAAGATGCGGTTTATCTTTATTTCTCTTTGCCAAAGGTGAAATCTCTATCGGATACTGATATATAAATGTAGGCTGTATGAGGTTCTTTTCAACATATTCCTCAAAGAAGGCATTCAGTATCATTCCCCAGTTCCAATGGCTTTCAACATGCACGTTTTTCTCTTTAGCAGCTTTTTTGGCAGCTTCGTCATCAAGTGTGAAGGAATCAAAATCAACTCCGGAGTATTCTTTTACGGCTTCAATCATAGTAAGCCTTCTCCATGGGCTTTCAAGATTTATTATCTGGCCTTGGAAGTCTATCTGACGTGTTCCCAAAACGTTATCTGCTACATAACAGTATATCTGCTCTGCTCTGTCCATCATAGTATAGAGGTCGCCATAAGCTTCATAGAACTCCATAAGGGTAAATTCCGGATTATGCCTGGTATCCATTCCTTCGTTCCTGAAAACTTTGCCTATTTCGAAAATCTTATCCAGACCTCCGACTATAAGCTTCTTAAGGTTCAGTTCCAACTCTATTCTTAAATACATATCGATGTCCAATGTATTCTGATGTGTACAGAAAGGCCTTGCATTTGCATTAGTAGCTTGATTATGCAATACAGGAGTCTCTACCTCAAGATATCCTAAATTTGACATGTATTCCCTTATCGCCTTTATAATCTTTGCTCTAGTAATAAATACTGATTTTACTTCAGGATTAACGATAAGGTCTACATATCTCTGTCTGTATCTTAAATCCATATCCTTTAATCCATGGAATTTCTCCGGAAGAGGCTGCAAGGACTTTGTAAGCAGGACCATGCTTTTTACCCTTATGGACTTCTCACCCATATGAGTTACAAAAGTCAGTCCGGTTATGCCTACAATATCTCCAATATCATATTTCTTGAATTCTGAATATGAATCTTCACCAAGTTCGTCAACTCTGACATACAGCTGTATCCTCTCCAGACCGTCCTGAATGTGGCAGAAACTGGCTTTCCCCATAATTCTTTTTGCCATAATCCTTCCTGCGAGCGATACTTCCTTATCCTGAAATTTATCAAAATTATCAAGCAGCTCTTTGGCAGTATATTCCCTGTCAAAACGAGTCATGTCAAAAGGATTTCTTCCTTCTTTTTTAAGAGTGTCCAGTTTTTCTCTTCTTACTCTTAATATCTCATTCAGATCCATCTCAGTATTTTCAATAATTTTATCCATTAATTTCTCCTTCAAAATAGCAGCTCTTCTAAAAAAGAACTGCCATTAATTATATCCGATTTATTATGTTAACACAACCAGATAGCTATGTTACTCCATTATTTCCAGTATCTTCACTTTAACCGGTCCTGATGGACTGTCAAATTCAACAGTTTCCCCGACTTTTCTGCCAAGTATTGCTTTTCCGATTGGTGATTCATATGAAATCCTCATATTGAATGGATTAGCTTCTGTAGGACCGACAACCTGATATATCTCCTCCTCATCAAACTCGAGGTCTAATATCTTTACCCTGCATCCGACAGTTACATTTGTGGTATCAATATTATCGCTATCGATAACTTCGACATTCATAAGCAGATTCTCAAGATACATAATCCTCGCTTCTACCTGTGCCTGTTCGTTTTTAGCTTCATCATACTCGCTATTTTCTGTGATATCGCCAAATGAGATAGCGCTTTTCAGCCTATCAGACACTTCCATCCTTGTTTTTCCTTTAAGAGTAGCAAGCTCTTCTTCTAATTCTTTGATACCCTCATAAGTCATCAAAACCTTTTTATCTGCCATACGACGGTCTCCTTTCCTTGTTTGGGATTTTGAAATTATATTGCTTTACTTTGCTTTTGTCAACCACTATTTTCATGCTTCGCAAATATACAGTATATTTTGCTTTTTTCATCTGTATCCTACATTAATAAATAATTTTTGTAAATTTCCACATTATCTTATCTAACATAATTGACTTGATGTACCTTCCATATTAATATCTAATTATAAATTTTGAAAAAAGGATAAAACCATGAAACAACTCTATAAGGAATTAGTTTTCAAATCAGAATCAAATTGTATGGATTTCTTCAACGATGTCACTTTTGATATCTCATTCACACGTCCTGATGGTACCAATATGGAAATTCCTGGCTTCTGGGCAGGAGGAAATACTTTTAAAGCAAGATATGATATTTCCATTCCAGGAAAGCACAGCTATGTCACCATCAGCAATGATAAGAGTATAGACGGAATATCTGGTGAACTGGTAATAGAGAAAGAGAAAACTGATAATCCTCTCTATCTTCATGGTCCAGTCTGTAGAAAAGGGCAGGATATGCATCTTTCGCATAGTGATGGTACTCCTTTCTACTGGCTTTCGGACACTTGGTGGATGGCTCTTACTAAAAGGCTTAGTTTTCCAAAAGACTTTAAAACACTGCTTATGAATAGAACAGAAAAAGGATTCAATGTGGTTCAGATTATCGCTGGACTTTATCCTGACATGACTATGTTTGATAAAAGAGGCGAAAATGAAGCAGGTTTTCCATGGAAAGAAGATTTGTCAGCAATAAATCCTGAGTATTTTGACAGAGCTGATGAACGAATAGAAATGCTTGTCGATAACGGTGTTATGCCATGTATCGTAGGTTCTTGGGGCTTCTATATGTTTTTTGCAGGAAAGGAAGTGCTTAAAAAACACTGGAGATATATCATTGCCAGATGGGGAGCCATGCCTGTTTGCTGGTGTGTTGCAGGAGAAGCCAACATGGCTTTCTATAACCACAGCGTTTCTTATGAGGAGCATATAAAACAGTCAAGAAAAGACTGGAATGACATTACAGTGTTCATTAAGCAGACTGATCCATATGGAAGGCTGATTACAATACACCCATTTCCCGCAACTGATGGTTATGATCAGATTGAGGATGGGAATCTTCTGGACATAAACATGCTGCAGACTGATCATGGCGGTTTCGCATCACTGGCAAATCAGATGATGAAGGTAAGAAAAGCAGTTGAAAGAAAAGTATTGCCTGTCATAAATGCTGAAGTCTGTTATGAGGGAATATGCGGATCATCATATGCTGATACTCAAAGATATGTGTACCTTTCAGATTTTTTATTAGGTGCGGCTGGACATACTTACGGAGCAAATGGTATATGGCAGGTTAATTCTGAAGAAATGCCCTATGGAGCTTCACCGCATGGCGCTCACTGGGGAAATACAAGCTGGAAAGAAGCTATGAGCATGGATGGGTCCAAACATATTTCACTCTGCATGAAATATCTCACTTCACTTGAATGGTGGAATTTCGAGTATCATCCGGAATGGGTGGAAAAACCTTGTTCATTAACAGCCTGTGACGGACATTTTGCAGCTGGCATACCAAATAAAGTTCGTGATATATAAACCTCATTTCGGAGGAAGCTTCTTTGGCGAAATAAATGTATTGAATATAGAAAAGGACATTAATTACAACGCATACCGGTTTAATCCGATTACAAGCAAAGAAACCTTTCTTGGAACTGTAATGCCGGATCAAGAGGGTAAATGGAAATTTCCCAGGGTAGATGCATTCCAGGACTGGCTATATATCCTCAAAGCTGAATAATAATAAGAAGAAGAAGAATAAAAGAATATATTCTAGATAAAATCTATCTTTGAATAATCAATATCACCTTTTTCATTGATGATGTCTTCATCAGCATGAATACATTCTACTTTGCCAATAAACATTTCATGCGAACCTGTAATAATCGAATTAATTACTGTACATTCAATATTCACAGGGCAATCAGTCAGTATGGAAGCATTGACAATGTCACCATCCCTTTTATTGATTTTATCAAGCTTGTCTTCATCTCTTCCACTAACTGAGCCAAGATAATTATATATATCTCTTTGATTTTTACTTACAAGATTCACAACAAAACTTGGATTCTCTTTAATCATATGATATGAATACTTTGATGGCATAATCCCAACCATAACCATAGGCGGGGAGATGCTGCAGTTACAGCAGCAGGCTACCACTAACGCATTATCCTTTCCATTTTTATCCCTCACAGATACTATTACCCTGGATTTAGGTTCTACAGCTGCTTTAATTTTAACTTTTTTCTTTTCCATGACAACCTTCTTTTGTCTTTTTATTAAGCTAATATAAAGTATATATTAAATTTTATTAAATTCTGTGTCATTCTCCTATTATCTGTACCTCTGCTACTCTTTTTCTCTCACGTACCTGATCCCAGTCGATGAAATATATAAATCCGAAATCACCTAATGATAGTTTGCCGTCAGTTAAGACAATAGTTTCTGATCTTCCAAAGAAACATGATCTTAGGTGAGCATCTGTATTAAGGCTGCCTTTTGGTTCTTCATCTGGGAATGTTAAGGCGAAATCAATATGTTTTGGTCCTGGATGCAGATACTGGCCTTCATACCTGCATGTAGGCACTATTCGTTCCATAATGTTAATAAGATCCTGTTGCAGATGCTCTCTGCCGAAGAATGTAGTATCATGTGAGCATTCCTGCGTCATAACCGAACATGTCGTATGATGCGAATAAACCACGCATATCCCGTTTTTCACTCCGGAATCTTCCACTATTTTCTTAACCTGCTCGGTGATGTTGTGAAAATCCGGCATATGGTCTTTCGATTGCATTTCAATTTTTCCTGTGTAAACAGTCATTTTTATCCTCCTGATAATCTTTATTATTAATTTCATCCCATGCTTTACGTAAGTAATAAATCATTTCCTCAACCATTGAATATGGATCTTTAGCTTTTATTATCCCTGATGTGCTCCCTGTCGCCAAAGCTCCCGCTTTTATAACGTTATATACATCATTCCCATTCTTTATACCTGCACCCTGAAGAACCATTATATCCGGGTTTATATTCCTCACTGTATCAATAGATTCCTTTACATAAGAAATATCTGATATCTGTCCTGTCCCTATAAGTTCTGTCGGTTCAGCTACAATAAGATTAGGCGCCATTTTAGCGATCTGCTTCATCTGCTCAATGGTATCGCAACATACTATTGTGCCTAGTCCGACCTCATCTGCGCGTTCGATTGTCTTTCTTATTTCATCCATTGTTAAAGGTTTTTCAGCATGATTCAGCATTACTCCAACAGCTCCAGCAGCTTTAACAGCCTCTGGAAGAACAGAACCTAATCCCCTGCCAATGGGCAGATAATCCATATGCTGAGCAAAAACCAGAATTCTCTGTGTATTTAATGCAAGCATGGATATGTCTGTATACTGAGGCGTTACAATTATATCTACATCATACTTCATTGCAACTTTATCTATAACCTTCGCCAATGAAAGCATTTTCTCGCCATAGAGATATGCTTTGGGACCTATTTCAAAGAAAGGTGCAGAAATTCTTAATCCTTTATACATATATCCTCCTGTTTATTATTCAGCTTTTCACCCACTGCTCCGCCAGGATGAATCACCCCGAACTGTTCAGCTGTAAAATCTGTCGTTACTATCATTGAAGCTAGTATGGCATCAAATAAAGCAATTGTAGCTATAAAACTTGATGTAGCCATAAGTCCTAACGGGTCGCTTTCTTTTTCTATACTGAGTTTTAACACGATATCCGAGCTTTTAGCAAGTATCGACTGCTCATTTTCAGTTACTGCAATCAGAGTAGCTTTCTTTTTATTGCATACGCTGATTATTGGAAGAAGCTCAACAGTCTTTCCACCTCTTGACACCATCACCATTACATCATCCTTATCCAAAGCGCCTAGTCCTCCATGAACTGCTTCGCTTGGCGACATGAACATTGCATGTTTTTCAATACAGCATAATGAATGAGCGAATTTCTTTGCTGCTATCCCAGAAGACCCTGAAGCTACAGTCATAATGCTTTTACAATTGACAAGCGCATCAATTGCTTTCAAAAAAGATTCCTCATCCAAATAACTTCTGAGCCTTTCAATTTCATTCTTCTCCATATCAAGAGATACGTATGCTGCATTCATAATATCTTTTATCATTTTATCACCTCAATATCCAGCAGTTTGCATAGATTAATCATTTTATCTGTATTATCCTCAAATGCGATTATATAGTGCTGGCTCATTACATTTTCTGCGAATGCTTCGACATCATCTATACATATTTTAAGACCAGGAAGCAAAGGCGCGGGCTGAGTCCATCCGGCTTCTTCCCATTTGCCGGCTGATTCAGCTTTTCCCTGTACGATATGCATGCTGTAACCTTTCTCGTTTTCTGTCAACCTATACAGTGCGATTTTACCATATTTTATTTTTGAAACATTTAAAATCCCTTCGGAAAGCTGTCCGAATGCTGCCGGCATTACCACAGTATCCCCTTCAATTATCTCTTTTGGTACATAATCAGGCACTCCTGCTAAAATGCAGTCTTCCATAAATTCATAAAACTCCAGATATGCACCGCACTGACCGGTTAAATATTTAACCATAAGCTGCGTAACCATCCCATATGAATCATTCTCAGGAATTGTACATAATTTATCCACGTCAGATAAGAGCATTAAAATTGGTGCTGGAGGATATAATAAAAGTTTTTTCATACCATCAACATCCTTTAAAGAAACAGCTTCATATCCTCTCTCTTTGCATATGTCTGAAATTGCCAGGTAATACTTTGCAGCTTTTTTCAGCGTTGAATGATCACACTGCTTAATGAAACTCCACTTTGAGATTTCGGTATTTATTACATGACTAACTCTATCTTTTTGCATCAAATCAGCTCTTTGACACACTTCCAGCATCTCAAAGCTTTCAATATCAGTTCCAATATGCTTTTTCAGCTTTAAGGCATCATACATTGTCCCATACAGGTTCATATCCCTATAACCCATCATTCCTGCTCTTGAAGACCTCAAACGTGCTGCTGCTTTTGCAGCTATGCAGAAATCAGCAACCTTTCTCGAATTCATCGGTTTCCCGACAATGTCGAAAACATATTTAAATCTGTATCCAATATCTGCCATTACCTTTCTGATTGCGCTTGTGGCAGCCTGGTCAGCAGTAGTAACCAGACGATTGCCTTCCACCCAGCCTGAAAGGCCCCATAAAACCATTGGGATATGCCTGAATCTTTCTGTAATAGTTATTATTGCATGTGATGGGATCCATCCGGCAACACATAATATGATTGTGTCAAATGATTCTTCTGTAAGTCTTGATATCGCATTACTGACATCCTCTCTTGCGTAATCGTCAGTAATTGGATATATGCTTACAAGCTCAACTCCTTCTTTCATTAATGCATTCTCTGCTTTTTTACACTTTTCTATAATTATCTCTTTTGGCGTATTAACTTCACCAAATCCCAAAAATGCAGTTTTAGTCATCTTTTTTCTCCTTTTCCAAATATTCTCTCATTGATTTTCATATACTCGACAAACAGTTTTTCATATTCATCGGTTTCAGGCAAAAATACCCTATCTGCCAGTATAGTCTTTTCACATGCTACCTGTATGGATGAATATTCATTTGTTGCAAGACCTGCTAGTATAGCACTTCCTTTGCATGCAGGTTCTTTTTCTTTAAGCGATATAATCCGCTTTTGAGTAACATCAGCTTTTATCTGGCACCATATATCAGATTTAGCGCTTCCCCCGATAGAATGAATTACTGATATTTCCTGGCTAAGAGACAATATACTGCTTTTTAGCATATATGCTATTGATTCGAGTATCGATCTAATAAAATGCTCCTGTTTATGTGAAAGCCTGATACCATAAAATGAACCTTTCGCTTCAGGATTATATATCGGGTGAGTCGAACCGCAAAGATGAGGGAAAAACATGAGCCCGTCAGATCCTGTTTCGATATCTTTTGCTAACACATCCAGTTCCGTATAGGTTTTATTTTCCAAAAAACTATCCCTAAACCATTTTAGAGCCATCCCTGCGGTAGGTATCCATGGCATTACAGCATATTTTGTTGTTGTATTAAAGTGGCAGGGAATCATTATATTTTCATGATATAAGGGCATATTGTCAGTTGGGCTGAATATCGCCATAGCTGTTCCAGTCATTTCACTTAACATGCCTTCTTTGTATATACCTGCTCCAATTGCACCTGCAGCCTGGTCCATTGCTGATGTAGCTACAATAATTCCTCCGTAATCACCCACATATACCCCGCTGTCAAGTAAGGATGGAAGCATATTTTCACAAATACCAATGTAATCCAGCATTTTATTCCACCAGCAGCCGTTTACTATGTCAAAATACAAACTTGATGACTGCAAAGTCTTTTGTGTAACAAATTTTCCAGTGAGCTTATATAAAATATAATCTTCTAGAAGGAATATCTTTCTTGTTCTTACCCATATTTCAGGACGGTTCTTCCTAAACCACAACAGCTTACATGCAGGCCAAATGCTTGATATATCGCACTGGCCAGTAACATTATATATTTGCTTATTTCCGAAATCTTCTATAATCTGTAAAGCTTCCTGTTTTGCACGGTCATCTAGCCATACTACTGCATTACAAAGAGGATTACCTGATTCATCTGCAAGAATCATTGTCTCACATTGAGTATCGATGGATAATGCATATATTGTAAATTTGTCTGTGACAGTATTAATTGCTCTTTTCAGGATATTGAGATACTCTATTGCGTCAAATTCAATGAATCCACCCTTATACAACAGATCATATGTTTCCTCATGAGTGAATAAGCATTCACCTCTTTTATCGAATACAGCCGCTTTTAATGAAGTTGTTCCGAAATCCAGTCCAAGAAAATTCATTTACTTTCACTTTCCCATAATTTTTCTATAACATCCAGGGTAACCTCTGTAAGTTTCTTACCTCCCGCATGTCCTGTTATCCCGCTTGATATATAAGCGCTGTAGTGCCCGTGTTCTTCAGCTTTTCTTGTCGGAAGATAAAAACCGCATCCGCATGCAAGCTGGATTATAAATGTCTGGGATGCTTTGGATCTTGCTTTCATAATATTCCCATAGTCAAGAAACAGTTCAAACGGATTAGTTGCAATTGCAATGTCACCCAGTCTTAATATATGAATTTCAACTTCGCAATAGTCTTCATTCTGCTGATATATATACCTTGCCACTGTACCTGCATATATGTGCATTTTTGCCTGATCATTAAAGTCATATGTAGTGTCTTTATTGTTTTTTATAAAGTCATTTATCTTTGCAAGTGCATATTCATATTCTTCTTTTGTTGCTTTTCTCAATGGCAGCTGTAAACCAATATACTCATGCTTGATAACTGCACTGTCTATAACATTTCTTTTAGCTTCCAAATACACATCTATTATCTCATTGGCTATTCTTTTTGCTGCTTTCCATGAACCTTCTATTTCGAACATGGAAGGGTCAGAAACTCTTTTAACAGTATCTTTACGTAAAATATTTGGATCATCAATAGGATTAACTGGTGCTACCCATCTTATAAGGTCTCTTGGACACTGGTCACCTGCAGCTCCGCACAGAGCCAGAAGAAATATGTTCTGTCCGAATTTCTTTCTTAAAAGTATTTTAACTTTTCCCCAGTAATCAGATGAAATAAAGCTTCTATGCTCAAGTATCTGGCTTGGGCACGATATATTAGCCGCAATTCCTGTGAGTTTCTTTTTTTCATCAAAGAAATATATTAATTCAATTCCAGAATCGTTCCCGCCCTCTAAACTTAAAAAATCCTCTCTCTGAGTATCTCCCCACATTAAGGCAGTTCCATCTTCATACACTGCTCTTCTGCACATGCCTATCGGAGCTCTTCCGAAAGTATTGGAAAAAAATGAGTTTTTTCTAGTATTCCATGCGTTAATGATCGCATCACTGATTTTATCAGCTAAAAATATTTGAGCCTGCTCAGGTTGCATTATTGTGTCATCTTTTGCTTTTTCAATATAAGAGAAATCTTCAGGCATGTATTTTTTCAATACATCAAGAGCTGACCCGTATTTGTTTTCTTGTCGCTGATAATCTATTGAAGTATGCGTGTGTGTCGCATTTATGATTATTTTCATTGGATCCAGGCCTTCGCATTTTTCTGATGCGATTTTTCTGACCATATCCACGAGATATTCCTGAATATATAGAAGATCACAGGAACAGATAACAAAATGATCCAGGTATGAAGACACAGCCAGAGCCGTTACGGTTATATCAGTTTCAACATATTCAGATACACGTTCATAAAACTGTCCGGCAAGCCTTACTTTTTTTGCTGGAGTAATATTGTTTTCATACCACCCTGTTTTTATATATGTTTTCATATCTGCCTTTCTATACTAAAAGTACTTTTATACTGTTATCTGATAATATCTGCGTTTCTTCTTTAGGCGCATTCAGGTTAGTTATTATACAGTCCGCTCTGTCAGCCGATGTAATTTTCGAAAGAGCCGTTCTCCCTATCTTTGTATAATCCGCTGTAATGACAGTAAGATTCGAATTGGTGATCATCTGTGAAGTGATTTTTCTTTCTTGGTGATAATATGTTGTAAGACCTGACTTCATGCTTACTCCATCTACCGAAAGTATAGCTTTATCAGCATGATATCCTGAAAGCTGGCTCAGAGAATCTTCTCCCCATGTAAACTGGTAATCGGTATTTACTGTGCCTCCTAGAAGAAGTATTTTATGATTGTCATTTCCTGAAGCTTCCTGCGCTATAGCCACTGAGTTTGTTACTATTGTGAGATGCATATTCTTCGGTAAAGACATATACACAAATAGTGTTGTGGTACCTGAGTTCATCATCAAAGTGTCGTTTTCCATAACTATCTTTGCTGCTCTTAAAGCTATAGATTTCTTTTCACTGCTGTTAGCTATAGACCGTTGCTTGAAACTCATATTATAGTAATTCTTATATGAAGAGACCGCACCTCCATATACTCTGGAAAGAAGCCCGTTTTCTTCCAAATCCGAAAGATCCAGCCTTATTGTCACTTCAGAAACATCAAAAAGCCTGCTTAACTCGTTTACCTTCACTTTACCTTTTCTGTTAAGCATATCAAGTATTTTTTCTTTTCTTTCTTCAATAGTTATTTCCATTGGCTTCCATGTTTCGATAGATTACACTTAAGTTTCGTTTTACTTTCACTTGAATAATATATCATCATAAGGATATATGCAACAAAATTCTTTTTCAAGTATACAAAAATCTGATTATTAATACTGCAAATAAGATAGCAATATATGCAGTTACTG
>JAAYBX010000027.1 GCA_012729955.1 Clostridiaceae bacterium | reverse complement strand
TTAAAGAGAATTTACTATTTATAATAAATAGTGTATTATTAATAATAAATATATGTGGTTATATTTGATTCTGGGGGGAATCAATGAAAATATTGCTGGTAATAGATCAATTTTTTTCTGCTAACAACGGGATGACGATTTCTGCACGCAGGCTTTGTGCTAAGCTTGTCGAGCATGGTAATGATGTCCGTATTGTCAGCACAGGCAAGGAAGGAGATACCGAATATCTTGTCAGGAAGCAATATATTCCTCTTTTTGACAAACTGGTAACTGCACAGGGAATGACTTTTGCAAAAGCGGATGATGAAATCCTGGAAAAAGCTATTTTATGGGCAGAAATCGTACATCTCCTAGTCCCTTTTAGTTTATCTAGACATGCGATAGAGATTTGTCAGGATAATAATGTCCCTTACACTGCAGCATTTCACTGCCAGGCAGAGAATGTGACATCTTCTCTTCATTTAAATAAAATTAAACTGGCCAATGATCTGGTGTACTGGTGGTTTAACAGATATATATATCAATACTGTCCTTATATACACTGCCCAAGCAGTTTTATCGCAAATGAGCTTGTTAGACATGGATATGAATCACAAATATATATAATATCAAATGGGATAGATGCAGATTTCTGCTATAAAAAGTTACCTAAGAAAAAAGAGCTTCAAGGTAAATATATTATATTAAATGTTGGCAGATTATCAGTGGAAAAAAGGCAGGATGTGCTTATCAAAGCTGTATCCATGTCAAAACATAAAAAGGATATACAGATTATGTTTGCAGGCCAAGGCCCTCGGAAAAAGAAAATACTGGATCTGGCTAATAGGCTTGCTGTACCTGTTAATATAAGCTTCTATTCAAAACAGGAATTGATTGAACTCATTTCTATGGCTGATTTGTATGTTCATCCGTCAGATGCAGAGATTGAAGCGATATCCTGCATGGAAGCTTTTGCTTCTGGGCTTGTACCTATTATTGCGGATTCTGACAAATCGGCAACAGTTCAGTTCGCTCTTGATAACAGGAGTCTTTTTAAAGCTGGGAATTCTGAAGAATTAGCAATGAAGATCGATTACTGGATTGAACATGATGAAGAGAAAAAGCAGATGGAAGTAATTTATAGCAAAACAGCCCGTAAATATGACCTGGATGAATGTGTATACCGTATAGAAGAGATGTTTAAAGATGCTATCGAAAAACATAATATGAGAGAAGAAGAGCAATATGAATACAGATATGCAAAATAATACGGAAAATTCCGACCCGTTGGAAGAGCATGTACTTCATTTCTGGCAGCCTTACACTTTTAAGACGGAAGAAGGTTACGATTACTTAAGAAGAGGATTCTTTAAAAGACTTACTAATACACTGTTAAGAATAGTAGTTGCCATCTTATTTAATCCGCTCAACAGAATAATATTAGGGCTTAAAGTTGAAGGAAGAGAGAATATCAGAAAGGTTAAGCATAAAGGTTATGTTTTTATTACTAATCATGTGCACGCAGTTGACTGTACATTCATAGACTGCCTGATTCCCTTCAAGAGGCTGTATTATGTCACTTTAGAAAGTAATTTCCAGATTCCAGTAGTAAGGCATCTTATACGTATACTTAATGCAGTACCTATTCCCAGCAGAACTCGCTGCATAAAAGAATTTTTGGATAATATGGATAAAGCTATAGCTTATGGCAGTGTTGTATGCATGTATCCTGAGTGCTATCTGCTTCCGTATTACAAAGGAGTAAGGAAATTTAAAAAAGGAGCTTTTCATATCGCTATTAAGAATAAGTGCCCGATTCTTCCTATGGTGGTTACCTTTAGAGAACCAGATGGTATATTCAGATATATTAAAAAAAACCCTTGTATTACTATCACTGTACTTAATCCTGTATATACTGAGA
>JAAYBX010000026.1 GCA_012729955.1 Clostridiaceae bacterium | reverse complement strand
GAAATCAAAATCCTTAATATTCAGTCTCTCTCTTTTTTTCACGCACCTGCTTCTTTTATTTAGGTAAGAGGAGTATTGACTTTTTAATTCAGCAAGTCCCGAATAATATGCTTCTATATTAGTCTCATATGAGTCCTCTTCCTGAGTAAGAATTTCAGCCTTCTCATTATCAATATCATGAGTTACTTTAAAAAACACATCCGGTACAGATACTGGTTGCTTTGTTTCCATATATTCTTTTCTATCTGTGATCTTTGTATCAGCTATTGCTGCAAAGAAATCATTATTACTCAAAATACACCTCTTATTATCTGCCTAATTTCTGCTGGACAATGACAAGCCGTTCTTTTGCATAAGTTACAAGGTCAGAATTAGGAAACTCGTTTATTACTTTTTTAAAAAGCTCCTCAGCTTTTAGATAATCCTCTATGCCCGCATACGCTTTTGCACTGTGATAAATTAGTCCCTCCTTGTTTGCTTTGGCAAATTCTGAGAGACTGTTCTCAATAAATCCATACCCTTGTATAGCAATATTGTATTCACCTATTTCAAAAGCGCATTTCGACATCTTATATACTGCATCATATATCATATTCGAATAGGTATTATCCTTCTCCCATACTTTTACTGAATCATAATCAGGGTAATTCTGCCATATATCATAAAAATTCGAATATGCTTCCCTGTATTTCAAGTCCTGATACAGTTTGTTGCCGGAATGATAAAGAGAAATGGATATGTTTTTTTTGCATTCAGCAATAGTTTCCATATACATTGCATTATCCTCCTGCGAAAATTCTGCTTTTAATAGGTCTATCTGGTTTAGGATATCCAAGGCTTCATCATACTTCTGGATAACAGAAAGATATTTTCCGTAATACAGTTTGTTCTGCTGTACCAGAATATCAGTCTCCTGTCTGGAGGCAAATACATCCGAATCAGAAGTATTAAGAGTATCTTCAAGTTTTTTTATCCTGTCTTCATATTGCAGTACTGTGCTTTGATATAATGCTGACTGTTCATATTTTTCTTGTGTAAGCTCCGAAATTTTGATGTTAAGATCCGGTTGAGCTGCAATATAATTATCATGTTTTTTCTTCATGGACAGAATTACAGCTATTAAAATTATAATTACAGCAATAAGTGCGATAATGATGAACATCTGCATCTTAATAAATGTAAGAGGAGTCATTTTACCTTTTCTTTTTGCTGTATAGTTTGATTTATTTTTAATAGGAAGATTACTAAAAAGAGATTGTAAAAATCCTATTATTGAAGTTTTTGTGCTATGGGTATTCTCTTTTTGGTTCTTTTTATCTTTTGTTTTATCTTTCTCTTCTTTTTTATCAAGAGCTTCTTCCATCTTTTCGCCCAGAGACTTATCGCTCCCTAAAGCATTTATTCGCTCTAGTAGAATCTTAGCTTTTTCAAATGTCGGATCAAGCTTCACCACTCTGGAAAGTTTAATTCTGGCGACATCAATGTTATATTGCTTTATATTATCGATTGCGCTGTTATATAACTCACCTACATAAGCATCATCCTCGCTTAATTTTACATTGTCCTTGTTCAATGCATTGAAATCAATTTTCTCAAGATACTTTTGCAGTTCGTTAATGTCCATTTACAGCCCCATTTTTCTTATGTAATTTTTTACATCTGCTATGTAATATAAAGATCCGAATGTGCAAATAATTGAATTATCATCTGCTTTGGCTACAGCATAATCCAATCCTTCATCTATCTTATCAAATGTATAGGTATTTTTACAGTGTTTTTGGATGGTTTGTTTCAATACATCTAATTCCAAAGCTCTGTCGTATAATGGCCTCACAGCTATTGCAATGTCTGCCAAAGGGAAAATGTCTTCAATCATTTTCTCATATTCTTTATTCCTCATTACTGCCATTACAAATATCTTCCTCTTATCTGGAAAGTACTTGATAAGAGTGTTCTTAAGGCTTCTGATTCCTTCAGGATTATGAGCGCCATCGCAGATAATTAAAGGTTTCTTTGATAATATCTCCAGTCTTCCCGGCCATTTCGTACTCAATAATCCGTTTCTTATAGCTGTATCAGATACATATAATTCACAAGCTTCTATCGCTTTAATTGCAGTACAGGCGTTTCTTATCTGATGATCCCCGAACATGTTTATTTTCAGATCCAGATATTTTTCAAAATTAAAAGTATAACTGTACTCATGATAACGTATATCTGTAATGGAACTGAAATCAACAACTGAATAAGGAGCTCCCATTTTTTCCGCTTGAGCTTTTATTACATCATATGTACATTGCTCATTTGCACCATAAACGACTACAGGAGAACCGGTTTTAATTATACCTGCTTTTTCAAAAGCGATTTTCTCTAAAGTATCACCTAATATAGCCATATGGTCTTTCTCAATAGTGCATATGACAGTAGCTAAAGGAGAGCTGATGACATTAGTTGAATCCAGACGTCCTCCAAGCCCGACTTCCAGTACCACAACATCACACTCTTTCTGTCTGAAATACAGCATCGCGATTGCTGTGTCTATTTCAAACTCTGTTGGATGATTGTACCCAAGCTCAAGCATCAGATCTATATTATTCTTAACCTTTTGAACATTAGCTATCAGGCTTTCATCATCTATGTTTTCAAAATCTACCTGCATTCTTTCACCGAAGCTCTCGACATACGGGGAAATAAACAATCCGGTCCTATAACCTGCAGCATTAAGCATATGAGCTATATAGCTGCAGGTCGATCCTTTACCATTAGTGCCTGCTACATGAATAAATTTCAGGTCTTTATGAGGATTGCCAAGCAGTTCGAGTAGTTTTGTTATATTTGCCAGTCCCAGTTTCGAACCAAACTTCGAAGCTGAGTGTATATATGCAACCGCATCACTATAATTCATACATTATGCCCCGCAACATTTTTTATATTTTTTTCCGCTTCCGCAAGGACATAAGTCATTACGTCCGACTCTTGCCTGGGATGAAGTTTTTGGTTTCTGTATATCATCAGGAGCAAGCTGAGCATTTATTTTAATCTTACTTTCTTCTTTCTTAACTTCTGTCTGTCTGTGAATCGTAAAGATCTTTTTCAATGCTTCCTGTTGAATACTGTTAGTCATTTCCTCGAACATTGTATATCCTTCGAATTTATACTCCATGACTGGATCTTTCTGTCCGAATGCTCTTAATCCGATTCCGGAACGCAATTGGTCCATTGCATCAATGTGATCCATCCAGTGTATATCAACTGTTCTTAGCAGTATAATTCTTTCAAGTTCTCTTAGAAGTTCTGAGCCGAGTTCCTGCTCCTTCTTTTCATAATTCAGAGTATAACTATCTAGAAGCATCTGAAGAAACGTTTTTTCATTGTAGCCTGAAAGACCCTCATTAATCTCTTCCACAGGATTGTATTCCCTTGGCATCAGTTCACTGAGCCTTTCGGTTATAGCTTCTACATTCCAATCTGAGGATTTCTGATTATGACAATAATCTTCAGTAAGCCTTGACAGAACCGATTCTAGCATTTTCAGGTAACTGGCTTTCATGTCAGTACCGTCAAGAACCTGTCTTCTCTGACTGTAAATCAGATTTCTCTGAGTATTCATTACATCATCATATTGAATAACTGTTTTGCGCCTTTGGAAATTAATGCTTTCTATCCTCTTCTGTGCTGTTTCAATAGTATTAGTAATAATTCTTGCTTCAATAGGTATATCATCAGGAACTTTCAAAACATCCATCATATTAGACAATCTGTCCTGAGCAAACAGACGCATCAGATCATCTTCTAATGACAGATAAAATCTGCTCATACCTGGATCTCCCTGACGTCCGGATCTGCCTCTTAGCTGATTGTCAATTCTCCTTGATTCATGCCTTTCAGTTGCTAATATATATAAACCGCCTTTTTCCAATACCTTTTTCCTATCTTCCTGAATAAGCTGTTTGAATTCAGTTTCGTATTTTCGGTATAGATTCCTAGCCTGTATGACATTTTCATCTTCAGTCTCATTATAACTATCAGCCTGGAGCAGTATACTCTCATCAAAAATTTCTTTTTTCAATTTCTGCATTGCCATATAACCTGCATTGCCGCCAAGTACGATGTCAGTTCCTCTTCCAGCCATATTAGTTGCTATGGTTATCGCTCCAGGCTTTCCGGCTTGAGCGACTATTTCAGCTTCCCTTTCATGATGTTTCGCATTCAAGACTTCATGTCTGATTCCTCTTCTTCTAAGCAGCAGACTCAGTTCCTCAGATTTTTCAATAGATATTGTACCTATCAGAACTGGTTGCTGTCTTTGTGAACAATCGATTATATCAGCCACTATGGCATCTAGTTTCGCTTTTCTTGTCTTGTAAACCACATCTGGGTAATCTTCCCTTATTACAGGCCTGTTAGTCGGTATGGCGATTACATCAAGTTTATAAATCTCTCTGAATTCTTCTTCTTCCGTTAATGCTGTTCCAGTCATACCTGACAGTTTTCCATACATACGGAAAAAATTCTGAAAGGTAATTGTTGCCAGAGTCTTGTTTTCTCTCTCGACCTTTACATTCTCTTTTGCTTCAATTGCCTGATGAAGACCTTCAGAATATCTTCTCCCGAACATCATTCTGCCGGTAAACTCATCTATGATAATAATCTGGTTATCTTTTACAACATAATCTACATCACGAGTCATAACACTCTGTGCCTTTATCGCATTATTTATATGGTGTAAAAGACCTGTATTCTCATAGGAAGTCAGGTTCTCGACATTAAAATATCTTTCTGCTTTATCCACTCCTTTAGGGGTAAGTGAAGCTGTCCTGTTTTTTTCATCAACAATGTAGTCCGGTTTATCCTCAGAATAATCATCGTCTTCTGTTCCTGAGGTCATATCCATAATTCTCTGGAGTTTACCTCCGCTTTCTTCTTCAATAACCACTTTCTTTTTCAGGGTTTTAGCGAAATTATCAGCCCGTTTGTACATATCTGATGACTGTTCTCCCGCTCCGGAAATTATTAAGGGAGTTCTTGCTTCGTCAATGAGAATACTGTCTACTTCATCGACAATGGCGAACTGAAGTTCTCTTTGGACAAGCTCTTCTTTTCTTGTAACCATATTATCTCTTAAATAGTCAAATCCCAATTCATTATTAGTACAATATGTCAGATCAGAATTATATGCTTTCTGCTTTTCTTCTTTAGACATCCCATACACGATAAGTCCCACAGACAGTCCTAAAAAGTTATATAATTTGCCCATCCATTCACTATCTCTTTTTGCAAGATAGTCATTTACAGTAACAACATGAACCCCTTTTCCTGCTAGTGCATTTAGATAAACGGGCAGAGTAGCAACAAGTGTCTTTCCTTCTCCAGTTTTCATTTCCGCTATTCTTCCCTGATGTAGTACGATTCCTCCTATCAGCTGTACTTTGTACGGAGTCAGATGGAGAACTCTTGTCGCAGCTTCCCTGCATACTGCAAATGCTTCAACAAGTATATCATCAAGAGTCTGCCCCTCTTCTAAACGTTTTCTGAAAATATCCGTATAAGCCTTAAGTTCAGAGTCTGTCTTCTCTTTCATGCTCTCAGCCAAAGCGTCTATTGCTTCAACAAGAGGCATAATTTTCTTGATTTCCTGTTCGCTATGTGTGCCAAAAATCTTATCAAGTAATTTACCCATTAACTTCTCCTAATCTTTTTAAAACAACTGTATATCCTTCAGCACCGTAATTCAGGCATTTTGCTACCCTGCTTATTGTTGCAGCTGAAGCACCTGTTTTTAATGAAATATCTGTATAAGTATGCTTGTCATCAAGCATCTTAGCAACCACAAGCCTCTGAGCCATTGCTTTAATTTCTGCAACAGTGCATAAGTCTTCAAAAAAACTGTAACACTCCTCTCTGTTTTTGAGAGAAAGTATAGCATCAAATAAATAGTCAGATTCTTTTGATTTCAGTTTTTCGTTCATAGTTTGTCACCTCATTTTCTTTCGAAACTCCCAGGCTGTGGATATAATGTCTCTTATGTCTGTATACTGCGGTGCCCATCCGAGTTCTTTTTTAATTTTCTCACTTGATGCGATTAGAACTGCCGGATCACCAGATCTTCTTGGAGCAATTTCTGTCCTTATATTTACTTCCGTCACACTTTTGACTGCTTCTACAATCTGATTAACGGAAAATCCCTTTTCACTTCCAAGATTATATATCATATTCAAGCCACATTTCTTTTCATTAGCCATTTTTTCCAATGCCAGAAGATGCGCTGATGCAAGATCGCTTACATGGATATAGTCTCTTATGCATGTGCCGTCAAATGTGTCATAATCATCCCCGAATATGAGAAGTTCTTCTATTTTACCTAATGCGACATCAAGAGCTATAGGTATCAGGTGAGTCTCAATCTTCCTTTTCTCACCAATACGTCCGCTTACATGACTGCCGGCTGCATTAAAATATCTTAATGCAGCAAAGTTTATCCCATATGCCTTTGAAGCCCATTTAAGCATTTTTTCTACTGCAAGTTTCGTTTCACCATATGCGTTTGTAGGATTAGTACCTGCATTTTCCTTAATTGGAGAAGGACTTTCCCCATATACTGCAGCAGAAGATGAGAAAACAATATTCTTGATTCCGTATTCATCCATATATTTTAATATTCTTAAAGTTCCTGTTACATTGTTCTCGTAATATTTCAATGGTTCCTGCATGCTTTCACCAATTAATGAAAATGCGGCAAAATGTATAACTCCATCTATTTGATTTTCTTTAAAAAGCCTTGCCATAGCTTTTTCATCTTTTATATCAGCTTGATAGAATTTATTTGCAAGCACGGCTTCCTTGTTGCCTGTGGATAAGTCATCTGCAATGACAACTTCATACCCTTTCTCCAATAAATGCAACACCATATGAGAACCTATATAACCTGCTCCTCCAGTAACTAAAATACTCATCTATATCTCCTTTACACCGTCAGAAATGTTACAAATATAAAATGATGCGCTGTGCCCTATAATTTCCAAATAAACTTTTGATATATCCTCTATGAATTCCTTTACTGATTCGCTTTTCACAATGGATACTGTACATCCGCCAAAACCGGCTCCTGTCATCCTTGAACCTAAAACATCCTTTTGCATCCATGCATTTTCCACAAGCACATCAAGCTCCTTGCAGGAAACCTCATAAAGGTCACGTAAAGATATATGGGACAGGTTAAGATACTTGCAAAATGATGATATATCATTTTTCCTTAATGCTTTCACACTGTCAAGAACTCGCAGATTCTCGCATACAGCATGTTCAGCCCTGTTTTTACAATCCGCATCTTTAATATCGTCAGCACATGATATAAATTCCTTATATGAAAAATCACATAAATATTTCTTCTCTGGAAATTTTTTCTGCATATCAGCAAGAGCTCGTTCACACTCTGATCTTCTTTTATTATACATTGATGATCCTAAGGATCTTTTTTTGTTTGTGTTTGAAATGATAATTGAGTAATTATCCAGTTTAATGGGGATGTATTCATATTGCAAGGAATTACAGTCAAGAAGCATTGCATTGTCTTTTAAACCCATTGCAGAAGCAAATTGATCCATTATACCGCATTTTACACCAACATACTCATGTTCAGCTTTTTGGCACAATAATGCGACATCAAGTTTATCCATTTTGTATCCGTAAAGCTGTAAAATTGCGTATGCAGTCACAACTTCAATTGCTGCTGATGAGGATAAACCGCTTCCAAGAGGTACTTTGTCATCAAAAATGAACTCAGCGCCTTTGATTTTCATTCCTTTTTTAATTATCTGATCAATAACTCCAAGCTGGTAATTACCCCATTTTAAATTTTTGTATTGGTCAAGATTATTCAAATCAGCTTCAACAATATATTGTAAATCAGTAGCATATAACTTTATGATACTATCTTGTCTTCTTCTGACCGCAACAGTTGAAACTTTATCTATTGCTGCTGGAAAAACATATCCTCCATTGTAATCTATATGCTCTCCTATCAGATTAACTCTTCCAGGTGCCTGGAAAATCTTATTTTTTCGTCTGAACTTCCATATACATTGTGCATTAAACCTGTTAAGTCTTCTTGTATCATAAGTCACCTATTATTATCAATAAATCTTGAATATGCCTGCTTCAGTTCCTCTGCTTTTTCCTCTATTGATGTTGGATTGCAGTGTGCCCATGCTCCAGTCTCACTTGAAGCGTTAAATTTAATTTTCTCTTTGGATCTCATCGGAGGGAAGAACTCTACATGGAAATGATAATAGCCATAATCGCAATCATTATTTACAGGAGCCTGATGCATACACATCATATATGGAAATGCAAATCCAAATAGACTGTCAAGAGTTCCTGCTGCAGTCTTTACAGTCTGAGCAAAGTCCAAAGTTTCTTTTTCTGTGAATTGTGTAATATATTGAATGTGTCTCTTTGAGGAAATATATATGCCGTATGGATACTCTGAAAAGAATGGAAGATACACAATGAAACTTTCATTTTCAAAAATCACACGTTTTGAAAATTTTTCTTCTTCCCTGTTCATGTCACATATAAGGCATCTTCCTTTTTTTTCCATATGCTCTTTGCAAGCATCCAGTTCCAGTTCTAATTTTTTTGGGATGAATGGATATCCATATATTTGCCCGTGAGGATGCGGCATTGTCACTCCTACAGCTTCGCCTCTATTTTCAAAAATGAATACATACTTTATTTTTTCAAAAGAAGATATTTCAGCAAATCTTTCCTTCCAAAGTTTTACAAGCTCATTTAAGTGAAGATCATCCAGCTGAGGCAATGTAGTATGATGATCAGACGAGTAAAGTATAACTTCACATTTACCATATGAAGGAGCAGTTTTATATAG
>JAAYBX010000025.1 GCA_012729955.1 Clostridiaceae bacterium | reverse complement strand
TTATACCGCTCATATGACGCTCCTATACTTTAACGATTATATCATGAATATTAATATGGTTTATATAGAATAATCCATTTGAAATATTTTTCGAAAAATTTTAAATGTATTTATTAAGTAAATATATGTATAATATCCTTTATGAGCAAAAGCGAGAACAGGAGAATCCTGAAACTACTCATATCAGTGGGTTTGCCCATAGCAATACAGAACCTTTTATCCAACGGAGTAAATCTGCTGGACAATTTTATGGTAGGCAGTCTGTCAGAGGATGCTTTAACTGCAGTAAGCATGGCGAACAGATCATACTTCATATTCATAATGCTTCTTTTCGGGCTTGTAAGTGGAATAGGTATATTCTCATCACAGTATTTTGGAAGTAAAGAAATCGGGAAAATCCACTCCATGATGGGTATCGGTTTTAGTATTGGTGTCAGTTTCGCTGTTATACTTACAGCTTTAATATCTTTTTTCCCTGATGACACGGTAAGAATATTCATAAAAGATGAGCGAGTGGTCCAGATGGGTACGGATTACCTGAAAATTGCTGTGCTATCCTTTATACCTACTTCTTTATCTATGGTTTTTCAGATAAATCTTAGAAGTGTAAGGATGACAAAAATACCTATGATGACAAGTATGGTGGCTGTTATATTCAACGGACTTTTAAATTATGTCCTTATTTTTGGGAAACTGGGATTGCCTGCGCTTGGTGTCAAGGGAGCAGCAATAGCTACTGTTGCAGCAAGATTCATCGAATTAACCATGGTCATCATTTTTGTATTTTCTCACAAAGACTGCCCTTTAAAAGGAACCATCAAAACATACTTCTCATACAACTTTTCTTTGTTAATAACAGTAATGAAAAGAAGTCTGCCAGTAGTGCTTCAAGAGGGGTTATGGGCAATTGGAACATCAGTGTACTTCATTGCATATGGAAGTTTGAATTCTGCTTCTGTTGCTGCAGCACAGGTATCCATGACCGCACTTGACATATACATTTCGTTATTTATAGGGCTTGGAAATGGTGCAGGTGTAATGGTGGGTAATCTGCTTGGAGAGAAGCAGATAGATAAAGCATGGAAATACAGCCGTAAAATCATTTTTTACCAGATTATACTATCTGTACCTTTTTCTGTGCTTTTTGCATTTTCCGGCAGTTGGATTATGAAGTTTCTAAACTTTTCTGTAGCAGGAAATGAAGCGACACTCTACACAATACTCATCCTTGCAGCTTACCTGCCAGTAAAATGCATGAATTTTTTATTTATAGTAGGGATTTTAAGAGGAGGCGGTGATACGAAATTTAACATGATGATAGAGACCGGCTCAGTATGGCTAATAGGAGTCCCACTTGCTTTTTTATCTGCTGTTGTATTGAAATGGCCAATATATTACTGTATAGCACTTGTAAATCTTGAGGAAATAACTAAACTTATATTATGCTCTTTACGTTTCAAGAGCAGGAAATGGATAAATGTCCTTGTGGACTGAAAAAAAATGAATTACAGATTAATCGCAACAGATATAGACGGTACGCTTTTAGATGATGAAGGAAATCTCCCGGCAAACACTTACCAGGCAGCTGCTTATCTTGAGGAGAAAGGAATCAGACTTGTCTTGTGTACAGGACGGCCTCTTTTGGGAGTTTTGAAGATATATGATGATCTTAAGCTGACATCACCTGTGGTCACAAATAATGGAGCGATGGTCTACTTGAGTAAAAATGGGCCACTGATACATAATGAGACAATGAGTATTGATGATGCTCTGCATGTCATTGCACTTAATGATATTTTTAATTGCACTATATGCATGTGGCACAATAACATCCTTTACGTATCGCAGCTTAATAAATATGCATATGATTATGCAGGCATAACCGGTGTTACCCCTCTTCTTCTTGACCAGATAGATTTAAGAAAATGTGATAATGGGCCTACAAAATTCGTATTCACTGATACTTTAGAAAAAATAACAAGCATCAGGGAAACTGCTGCAAAACTTTCTCCTTCTTCTGTAACTGCCGTCACTACAAGGCCTTATTTTTTGGAATTTTTCAGCAGCAGCATTTCCAAAGCTACAGCTCTTTCCAAGATTTCTGAAGCCTTAGGAATAAAAAGAGAACAGATAATATCAGTCGGTGATGGATTTAATGATATTGACATGCTTGATTATGCCGGATTTGCTGTAGCTGCAGGCAATTCACACGACGAAGTTAAAAAACATGCTGATATGATTGCTTGTTCAAACAACGAAGGCGTTATTGCATATATTGTTGAAAACCTGATTAAAAAGTAAAGAATGCAAAAAATGACGGTCGAAGACCATCATTCTTTTTCCATATTTTTTTGCAAAACCTTTTTATTATTTCTTCTTATACAATTTCTTTTATGCCATAATTCTACGAAATTTTGAATGTTTTAATCTCATATGGCTTGATTGTAAACTTCAGAACACTATCCTCGATGACTGCATCACAGATGTCATTTTCCATGAGGTCACATTCAATTGCTTTTGAAACCTCAACATTAAGGTCAATCGTACAGTCAGTTCGTCTGTTAAAACACTCATAAACTCGCAATACTAAATCCTCGCTATCCTCAGCTTTTTTCAAAGTATCTACAATTACATTTTCATTATTACATGTCATAAAAGATTTATAATTAGTTATGTCTCCTGTACCTTTTTCAATGTAATTGGCATATGGCCTGTAGTTAAGCTTATATGCCATATCCACAGTATGCGCTTTCTTAAAATCTCCCATGTGAGGATAAAGCGAATAAGTGAACTCATGTAAACCTCTGTCCGCATCCGGATACGGCTCGATTGCTGATTTCAGTAATGTAAGCCTAATAACAGATCCTTTGATATCATGACCATATTTGCAGTCATTCAGAATACTTACACCATAATCATCTTCTGACAGATCAGCCCACTTGTGAGCACAGACTTCAAAGCGCGCATAATCCCAGCTTGTGTTCCAATGGGTAGGTCTTTTAACATTACCGAACTGGATATCATAAGTTGCTTCATTTGCATGCACATCGACAGGAAAAGCAGCTTTTAACAGTAAATCATCATGATTGCAGTCAATTACCGTTTTGAAATCAATCTTTCTCGCATTCTTTTCCAACGATATATACTGAGTTATAGCAGTATCCATAAATTTGCGGTCTATTCTGATGCATTTTCTGACCGGACCATCTTCAACCAAAGCTGAATATGTTACATCATCAATTTCATATGGTTTCTCATTATAGTATATATTTATATCCCATGCCTGATATTTTAAAGGTTTGTCCTCATATGCAGTTATCTTATTTGCGCTTTGGCCTTCAAGTATAACCTCCCTTTTTGCATCTTTGTC
Organism: Clostridiaceae bacterium; assembly: GCA_012729955.1. Taxonomy (GTDB): domain Bacteria; phylum Bacillota; class Clostridia; order DUPQ01; family DUPQ01; genus DUPQ01. Next base: position 105,892 of record JAAYBX010000025.1, on the reverse strand, counting down.
ATAAATAGAAGAAATATTCATATTATCATCAAAAACTACCTTCAGGTGTTCATTCTGCATCATATTGTTTACTGCATTGAAGGATTCATCTTTAACTTCACATTTATCGTATGAAAGACGGAATACCGTATACCCCATTGAACAGAGTTTTGCTTCAAAAATGAAATACTGTTTGTTATCTTCTGTAATGGTCTGACCAGGTATTATATTTCCGCTATTATCATATGCGCTGTTAAATGACTTGTCTGTCCTTAGTTTCACTGTATCAACTCGCTTAAAAGCAAGCTGATTAAACACTACACACAAATCATCTCCTTTAACAGTCCTTATGAATGCATGAAGTGAACTAGATAGAAGATCCTTGCCGTCTTTCATGACCCTTGCATAGTCTATATCAGAATCATCATATACTTCTTTAATTGAAGATCCTGGTATAATATCATGGAACTGATTTAGTAAGATTGTGTCCCAAGTATCATAAAGTTTCTTTTTATCATATGTGTCCAGCTTTAATTTGTCAGCTAAAGAGCAGAACAGCTCGGTATCACGCATTAGTATTTCAGATTTCCTGTTGTTCTTTTTGTTTTTTGCTATAGATGTATATGTTCCGCGATGGAATTCGAGATATAGTTCGCCATTCCATTTTGGAAGTCTTGCATCGTCTTTAACGCTGTTATACAGTCTGTCGAAATACTCTGTAACCGTTACATTCTGCAATTTAGGCATTCCTTTTATACCTCTGGCAAACCGTATAACTTGCTCAAGGTGATCTCTGCTAGGTCCTCCCCCGCCATCACCCAGACCATATGTCATAAAAGGTTCTTTGGATAATCCCTTATCCCGGTAGTTTCTCCATGTTCCCATGACATTTTCCGCATCAACCCAAGCATTGTAATTTACTCTTGGTCTTCCATTATCATCAGGGCCTCTTCCGCCAACTATGAAATTAGTAAATACTTCCGATCCGTCTATTCCCTGCCACATGAATGTGTTATATGGTATGACATTATATTCATTCCAGGAAATTTTGGATGTTGAAAAATAGTCTACTCCTGATTTCTTTAAAATCTGAGGTAATGCTGCACTGTATCCAAAAACATCAGGAAGCCACAGAATTCTTGAATCAGTGTTGAACATTTTCTTTAAATACCTCTTGCCATGCATTATCTGTCTGACAAAAGATTCACCGCTTACCAGATTACAGTCAGCTTCCAGCCACATTGCGCCTTCTGGTTCCCACTGCTTGTTCTCAACTGCAAGTTTTATCTTATTAATCATTTCAGGGTAATCTTCCTCAAGATACCTGTATAGCTGAGGCTGGCTTACTATAAACTTAAAATCTTTGTAGTCACGCATGTTTTTAAGCTGTGTTGTGAAGGTCCTTACTGTCTTCTGCCTGGTTTCTTTTAATGGCCATCTCCATGCAACATCGATGTGCGAATGTCCGACAGCCGCAACTGTTACTTGTGATGTGTCATCGTCACAGTATTTTTTATAATATTCTTCTAAAAGATACTCATCAGCCTTTTTGATTGTATTATAGTATTCCTGTGAATATGGTTTTCTAAGATCAACCATATTTATTGCATTTATCAGGTATTTCAATGTATCTTTTCTAATTGCTTCACTTTCAATAAAAGTAACTGATTCCGCTGGGCACAATATGTCATAATAAAGATCCTCAGTCGCATGGTCGAGAGAGCATGTTTTTAATGTGAGTTGTACCGGTCCTTTTTTCATACCGGAAAACTCGAAAATGAAACAGTCATACTCATCATATGCTTTTGCACAGTCAGTAATTATACATTCATGATGCCCATAGTCAAAAGCCTGTTCTGGTTCTCCATTCACAAAAAGCAGGAAATTTGGATTTCTGTATTCATTCCAGTCACAGCCAAAGCCTGTAATAGCTTTAAGTACAAATGGTTTCTGATCATATATGGGGTTTACTTTTAATTTAAATTTGAATATATGATATCTGTTGCCTTCTGTTTCATATATTTTTCCGCAATCGTATGGCTGCATTTTAGTAACATCTGTCTCTTTCAATACCTTCAGGTTTATCTTGCCTGTTACTTCCATTATGTGGATGTTGGAAACATCATTAATACTTGTAAACCTCATTGAGGACATATCATGAAGAAACTTTTTAATGTGGTTCTGGTCTAGGTACATTACTTCCTCCTATTGTTTAATATTTTCAAAATGGTCATATCCGGTAATATCAATAACTTTAGAAGACTCATCAAGAATCCTGCCCTCGCTATATGCTTTCATCATGTCTTGATACAGGCCTTTGACATAAACTAATTTGGTAGTATTCTCTTCAGCATCCAAGAATCCCAGTTTATCCGGTGCTATCTGATTAATATCATAATACTGACTGATCGCATTAATTGTTTTAAGCTGAGGTATTGCTGCATCTATCGGACAATAATTAACGTCGTTACCCTTGATTGTCCTTATACAGTCAAACACTTTCTTCATCTCAACATCAAAAGGATTCCCGTATGAAATTATCTTGCCATCTACTTTGCCATATATACACTTTTCCTTATTGAAATCAGCATATATCTCTCCTTTTTCAAATTGAAAATCTAAAAGAGGTTCGCATTTAGTTTCAGTCGAATGACTCGCATAATATAGTATTTCAACATCATTTTGCGTAATTATCCTGGAAACGCATGTGTCATAATTTTCAATATCATTCGCTCTGTAAATATTCGCCTGTATAGTTTTAGGCCACGCGCTGCTCTTCAGACTATCACCCAAGACAAAGAACATGTTATGAATATAATGGGCAGTGGCATTATTGGCTACAGAATCCAAAATCCAATATCCTGAATCATTCTTTATCATTCCTGCCCAGCTGTTCCGCTTAAAATATCTCTGAGTTCTTGGCCAAAGCACTATATTCTTTAATCTTGTAGGTTTTCCATACATACCAGATAGTATGTCTTTCTTAAGATTAATAATCGCATCTGAATATGACCACTGGTATCCTATACCAACAAAGGCGGCCGAAGAGTCTTCAGCCTTCTTCATTGCATATGCGTCCTGTATTGTTCCAGCAACAGGTTTTTCGCACATAACAGCTGTATTATGGCTTAAGCATAAGATTGTCTGCGGCATATGAAATTCAATCGGACTGGATATGACAGCAAGATCAGCATGTTTCTTTTCATAGAAATCTTCCAAAGTGATATATCTTTCTGCACCCATCTCATGTAGCCTTTTTGAGTAATCATTGTCTTTGGGTCTTGGAGCAACATATCCTTCAATAGTGAAATCCAGTTTGTCAGGATTTGCAAATAACCCGTTAAGAACTATTTCTCCATAACCGCCTATGCCCACTACTACAATTTTCATTATTCAACCTCCATGGCTTTTTCCTGAGCTCTGATTACTGCTCTTAACGGATGCAGCTCTTCTTCCAATGTTAAAGGCATCGGCTTGTTATATAGTATTTCATCTATAAAGAAGTCAAAGTAGTCAATAGATTTATGCTTGATCTCGACGGGACCGTCATAATCTGGAGTCACCAGCCTTGTTTTTGTCAGTCCGTCTGTTATCTCAACAAACCCATTTGTACCCCATACTCTTAAATGCTCATTACCCCATGTCGGGAAATTATTCATGTTAAGATAATTTGAAACGATGCATCCCACTGCGTTATTATCTAGTGAAAACATCAGGCTTGCAGCCATCTTTAAATCTCCATCTTTTACTGGATTTCCATGTCTGGTTTCCATTGCATATATGTCCTTAATTTTCAAGCCTGTTGTATGTTCAATGAATCTTGCTGCATGAACAGCTATCCAACGTATAAGCCCGCCATCAGTTATGTCATCCTGAGGCCTGCCTGCTGAAGTCTTGAAAGGGTATGACTTCTGAGCAAAAACCTGCACGATCTCGCCAATACGTCCGGATTTAATAATTTCAGTAACTGAAATAAAAGGTTCATCAAACGCAGATCCAGCCATTTCATGAAAAAGCATGCCGGTTTTTTCAGATACCTGCAGTATTTCATCCAGTTCTGCTTCTGTATAAGCGCAAGGCTTTTCACTGTAAACATGCTTGCCTGCAAGCATGGCTTTAATCGCTAGATTTTTCTGGTCTATTCTTTTTGGAGCGCATATAGATACAACATCTACATTTTTTGCATTAATCAGAGAATCAAAATCCTCATAGAACGTAACATCATCCGTTATAAGTTCTTTTGGAAGTTTTTCTTTGTCTATCATAGAGATAGCAGTAACTTCAGCTTTATCGTGGTTAATCATCTGATTATGTATCTGATGTCCGTTAATACCATATAATCCGACTCGTACTTTATTCATAATATTTCAGGGTATTTACCCTTTCTCCTTTCATGGGCTTATCATGTGTATGTTACTCTATTTCTACTTTCTTTTCAACACTAAATCCCGCTGCCTAAAGCATCTTTAAGCTCTTTTATCATATCTCTGTATCTGGCAGCATTTTCGTATTCCTGAAGCTTTGCATATCTTTTCATCTGTCTTTCATATAAATCAATTAAGCGAACTATTTCAACTTCAGTTTTAGGTATTTCTTTGGTATATGAGTGTCTTGAATTATGTTTTTCCATCACCTTAAATCGAACATTGTCCCTTATTTCCTTTACTATACTTGATGGAACTATATTATTCTTCTCGTTATATTCCATCTGTATAGCCCTTCTTCTGTCTGTTTCATTAATAGCGGCTTTCATACTGTCTGTAATAATATCAGCATACATTATGACTCTGCCTGCAACATTCCTTGCAGCTCTGCCTGCTGTTTGTATAAGAGATCGCGTGCTTCTCAAAAATCCTTCCTTATCTGCATCTAATATAGCGACAAGTTCAACCTCAGGCAGATCAATTCCTTCACGCAGAAGATTTATACCAATCAGTACATCAAATGTCCCATCTCTTAGTTGTTTCAGTATCTGTATTCTTTCAAGTGTCTCCACATCAGAATGAAGATATTGTACTTTAACATCGAGACTAGAATAATATTCAGTTAGCCTTTCAGCCATTCTTTTTGTCAAAGTAGTCACAAGCACACGGTTATTTCTTGATACCGTTTCCTGTATTTCAGCAAGCAGGTCGTCAACCTGCCCTTTTACAGGACGTACCTCTATCTTAGGATCCATAAGCCCTGTCGGCCTTATAATCTGCTCGGCTATACGCTGTGATACTGTAAGCTCATAATCGCCTGGAGTTGCAGAAACATATATGCACTGGTTTTGTTTTTTCTTGAATTCCTCAAAAGTCAGCGGTCTGTTGTCGTATGCTGATGGAAGCCGGAATCCGAATTCAATCAAGTTCTTCTTTCTTGAACGGTCACCTTTATGCATACCGCCTATCTGCGAAACAGTCACATGGGATTCATCTATGAACATAAGAAAATCCTCAGGGAAAAAGGATAAAAGTGTAGCCGGAGGCTGTCCGGCTGTTCTGCCATCTATATGTCTTGAGTAATTCTCAATTCCTGAGCAGAAACCGATATTTCTAATCATTTCCAAATCATAGTTTGTTCTCTGGTTGAGTCTGTAAGCTTCTACTATCTTGCCTTCCTTTTCGAAATAAGCCACTCTTTGTTCAAGTTCAGACTGTATCTCATCCAGAGCTTTATTAAGTTTCGTATCCTTTGACACGAAATGGCTGGCTGGAAAAATTGCTAGATGATTCACATTACCGGATATCTCTCCTGTCATAGGATCAAACTGAGTGATTTTTTCGATTTCATCTCCAAAAAAACTGATTCTGTATGCACTATTTGCGCTATTTGAAGGAGCGATTTCCAATGAATCCCCTTTTGCTCTGAAAGTACCCCTCTTAAAATCCACTTCATTCCTGGAATACTGGATTTCCACTAGTTTTTTTATTACCTCATCCCTGTCCTTTGTCATACCCACTCCGACATATAACATGAGATCTTTATAATCAGCGGGATCGCCAAGACCATAGATGCGGGAAACGGAAGCGACGATTATTACATCCCTTCTTTGCAGAAGAGCTGATGTGGCTGCATGTCTCAACTGGTCAATTTCGTCATTTATAGATAAATCTTTTTCGATATATGTATCTGTTGACGGGATATATGCTTCAGGCTGGAAATAGTCATAATACGAAACGAAGTACTCTACACTGTTATCTGGAAAGAACTCCTTAAATTCTGAGCAGAGCTGAGCGGCAAGTGTCTTGTTATGTGCAATGACAAGAGTAGGTTTCTGGACTCTTTCAATTATATTCGCCATTGTAAAAGTTTTTCCAGATCCGGTGACTCCCAGAAGAGTCTGATGCTTATCTCCTTCAAGCACTCCATTTACCAATGTCTCAATGGCAGAAGGCTGGTCACCAGTCGGTTTGTAATCCGATTTTAAAATAAATCTATTTGATTTAAATTCTTTATCCATTTTATCCATATGTATATTTTAGCATAATGGATTAATGTATACAGTACGATTTTTGTTAATATGCTGTATAATGTATAGTAAAGTTTATATTTTATTAGGAGATTTATGGAGAACAATAAAAAACCGATATACTGGATATTTATAAAAAGTTTTACTGACATGCATGCATACAGGCACTTTGCATCTAAGAATTTATTAAAACCATTCTTATATATTCTAATTCTGACCTTACTGCTTGCAGTTGTTTTTTCGTCAATATACATAGCATCAGTAAACTCATACACAACTGAGCTGATTACTCAACTCAAGCAGAACTCCCAAAAATTTTCAATCAAGAATGCAGAGCTTGTCATAGATAATGATCAGCCAATCATTCTTGCTGAAACTGCAGACAAAGGAACCCTTATAATAATTGATAAGGAGTATGCGGGCTCTGTAACAAAATATGAAGAGTATGATACAGTAATCGTTCTTGGGAAAAAGGATGTATATCTGTCTAATGCAGCCATTAGATATCTTGTAAGCTATGAATCCATATTAGGTCTCCAGCAGGAAGTAACATCAGAAATGCTTATTGAAACAATATCCTCTGCAAAATCATTTCTTTATGTTTTCCTTTTCTTAATGTTGTTTATTTTCTTTTTTATTAACTATCTTTTATATACTCTGCTTATTTCTTTAGTAGTAAACATAATAAGAAGGACTAGGAAAAAAAACACAAATCTTATGTTGTCTTTACAGCTTTCAGCATACGCTCTTACTTTACCATCTATTATCTATGTGATCTGGATGTTTATAACACTTAATGTAGTTTTAGGTGATCTGCTTATCTTCATTCTTGCACTGATTATAGCTTATAAAGGAATAGATTCATTTTACAAGCACATGGAAGAAGATTTGAATAACCCTGATAAAAAAGCATGATTTTTATTGACAAACCATCGAGGAAACTATAAAATACAAAAGACTTGATTTACCTTATGACAGAAGGGTGGTGAAAACAGATGGCGGAAGTAAGGCTTAAAGAAAACGAAACTCTCGAAAGCGCGTTAAAGCGTTTTAAAAGACAATGCGCCAAAGCAGGTGTTTTAGCCGAAGTAAGAAAAAGAGAACACTATGAAAAACCCAGCGTCAAGAGGAAAAAGAAATCTGAAGCAGCAAGAAAGAGAAAGAAAAGATAATCAAACGGGAGCAAAATTGCTCCCATTTTTTTATTCTATGTTTCACTAAAAAAATTAAATCCAGGTTAAAAATGAGTTGGCTATACTAAACCTTCACCCATATCCTGACCTCCCAAGACATGTATGTGAATATGATGTACAGACTGATGGGCATCTTTTCCAGTATTGTTTATAATCCTTACACCGCTTTGGGAAATACCCAGGATTTCACTTACTTTTTTTGCAGCATAAAACATTCTGCCTATTATGTAACTGTTATCTTCAGTAATATCATTTATATCCGACAGAATGTGCTGTTTGGGAATGATTATTACATGATGTTTAGCCTGTGGATTTATATCCATAAAAGCATAAACATAATCATCCTCATATATTTTGGTGCTTGGTATCTCCTTTCTTACAATTTTACAGAAAATACAATCATCCATTACAGTGCCTCCTTGATTAGTTCTATTGCCTTTTTAAGAGCATCATGGGCTTTGTCTGAATCTTTTCCTCCTGCCTGAGCCATCTCCGGCCTTCCGCCACCCGAACCTCCTATCAGAGCAGCTGCTTCTTTAATTACAAGATTCGCTTTAATACCCTTTTCAACAGCTACTTTTGTTGCAGCTACTACCATTGAAACTTTCTCACCAGTTGAGACAAATACCGCGACACAGTCATCATATCTCTCACGTGCTTTGTCTGACAGGTTTCTAAGAACTGACATATCTGCATTTTCAATTACAGAAGAAACTATCTTTATACCCTTATACTGTTCGAATACGCTTAATACATCCTTTACCTCAGAAGAAGATAGTTTATTCTTAAGCTCAGCATTTTCTTTTTTTAATTCCTTAATCGAAGAGGAAAGATTTTCTACTTTAGATATAACATCAGTTCCTTTAAGCATTTTTGAAAGCTGATTTACAATATCTTCCTGTTTTTGCATATGTTCTATCGCATTTGTCCCTGTTAATGCTTCTATCCTTCTTACACCGGATGCGACTGCATTCTCAGAAACAATTTTAAAAAGACCTGTTTCTCCTGTTCTTGAAAGATGTGTGCCTCCGCATAATTCCATACTGTAAGGATTAATAGATACAACACGTACTTGCTTAGAGTATTTCTCTCCGAATAATGCTGTAGCTCCTTTTTTCTTAGCTGTATCTATATCCATGACTTCCTTAACAACATCAATATCTTTCAGGACCATACTGTTAACTATGCTTTGAACTTTCAATATCTGCTCCTCATCCATAGCAGAGAAATGAGTAAAGTCGAATCGTAACCTTTGATGATCAACGTATGAACCAGCCTGATGTACATGATTCCCTAGAACTTCCCTAAGCGCATATTGAAGCATATGTGTTGCTGTGTGATTGCGTTCAGTAGCTCTTCTTCTATTCTCATCCACATAGGAAGTAACTATATCTCCTTTATAAAAAATGCCTTTTTCCATTACTCCTGTGTGAATGCAGATACCTTCTTTGCTCACTACATTTATAACCTTCATCTTAGCGTTATTATTACATATATACCCAGCATCAGCCTGCTGTCCGCCACCTTCTGCATAGAATACAGTCTTATCAGTTACTACTTCAACTGTTTCATCTTTCTGTATAAAAGATAAAACTTCTGCCTGAGTTACTAGCTTGTCATAGCCCAAAAACTTTGTTTTGGATAGATTTTTATATACATTTTCATCATTCTGCCAAGCAGAACCTTCATTAGCTTTCTTTGCATCTCTTGCAGTTTTCTTCTGATTCTGCATACACACATCAAACCCGTCTTTGTCCAGTTTGAAACCTCTCTCAAAAGCTATTTCCCTAGTAAGGTCATATGGAAACCCATATGTGTCATGAAGTTTGAAAATATGCTCACCTGCAAGAACATCTTTTTTATCATTTTTTGCCTGTTCAAGGTACTGGTTCAGGATTGTCATCCCGCTTTCAATAGTATTTATAAATTTAGATTCCTCGCTTTGTACGACTTTGTAAATATAATCCTTCTTCTCTTCAAGTTCAGGATATGCAATCTTTGAATTGCTTATAACCACATCAGTCAGCCCAGCAAGAAAAACATCTTCTTTTCCTAAAAGCCGTCCATGTCTTGATGCTCTCCTTAACAGCCTTCTCAACACATATCCTCTTCCTTCATTTGAAGGTATAATGCCATCAGAAATCATCATAACCGAGCTTCTGATGTGATCAGTAATAACACGTATGGAAATATCTTTTGTTTTGTTCTTTCCGTATACTGTACCTGTAACATGGCAGACAGTATCAAGTATTTGCTTAATAGTGTCTACTTCAAACAGTGAATCTACTCCTTGTACTACACATGCCAGTCTTTCCAATCCCATACCAGTATCTATATTTTTATTTTTAAGAGGCTTATAGCTTCCATCTTCCTGTTTGTCAAACTGTGTAAAAACATTATTCCATACTTCAACAAATCTGTCACAGTCACAGCCTACTTTACAGTCTTTAGAACCGCATCCCTTATCTTCACCTCTGTCATAGTAAATTTCAGAGCATGGTCCGCAAGGCCCGATGCCATGTTCCCAGAAGTTGTCTTCTTTACCAAGCCTTACTATGTGGTTTTCATCCATTTTCACAATATTTTTCCAGATATCATATGCTTCATCATCTTCTTCATAAACAGATGCATAAAGACGATTCTTATCCAATAACAGAACTTCGGTAAAGAATTCCCAGGACCACTGTATCGCTTCTTCCTTGAAATAGTCTCCAAAGGAAAAATTACCCAGCATTTCGAAAAAAGTACCATGCCTTGTTGTAATACCTACACGGTCAATATCTAATGTCCTTATACACTTCTGACAGGTAGTTATCCTTTTTGACGGCGGTTCCACAGCACCGGTAAAGTATGGCTTTAAAGGCGTCATGCCTGCATTGATTAAAAGTATGGAAGGATCATCCAGAGGGACTAGTGAAAAACTCTTCAGTCTCAGATGACCTTTGCTTTCAAAAAATTTCAGATATTCCTCTCTTAATGTGTTTAATGATAATTTCTCCATTTTTTTCACCTTATTCCTAGTATATTGTATATAAAAAACTCCCATCCTGTAAAGGGACGAGAGTTATCACGCGGTACCACCCAAATTCTTTCATAATAGAATACATTCTCTTGAAAGCTCTTAAACCTTTAACGCAGGAGTACGTTCCGTTTTGCGGAAGGCTTCAAAGGCTAGCTTTCACATATATCCTTGCAAGGGTTCTCACCGCTCCCCTCTCTCTTTATCACAAAATACATGTTACTCATCCTTCTTGTAACGCCATATTGAGAGTATTATACCATCAATTCATTGTATGTCAATACAGGCACATTACTCATAATCATCATAATCAATGAAATGGATATATTCAGGAATATCTGGAAAAGTATCGGAAAATCTGTATTCTGTATCAATATTCTTAATTATCATCTCTACTGTATCGCTTCCATCTACAGAGCTAAGCATATATAAAGGATATGAATAGTCTGTGGAAAGGTATATTTCAAATACCAGTGATGAACCTTCATAATCATAGCTGCTTTTAATATATATTGCTCTTTTGGAATTATATTCGGTTTCATAAGCTTCAACTACTTCACCGATATCATCCAATGTCTTAAAGTGATAATCAATTCCCTTTTCAATCTCATCCTCGGTTAACGACAGTTCCATCCCATAAGTTTTTTCTTCATCTGTTAGACTGTCTCCTTCAAAATATTGGAATGCCTTTTTAGCAGAATAGTCATATATGCTTATTACATTCACATCATCAGATAATGATGATTTGGTCATTACTATATTATTGTGTTTTGCAAGTATCATATCTGAGACTGAATCCTGAACCTTTATCTCCATTTCAATATATATGCTTTTTGGCACATTCTGAACGATTGAATCTACAAGTTCCCGGCCTTGTAATGAATCATCATAAACAAGGTAAGATTGTTCTTCATTATTACATGAGCAAAACAGCGATAACATTACCAGTATTACAGATATATAAAAAAGTTGCTTCTTCACCTATTCAGATGCTTTAATACTTTCAGATTCAAATTTATTAAAAATGGATGGAAGATGCAAAAAAGCCTTAGCAGTTTCATGAATATATGTGTCATATGCTCCGGATTCCTTCTTCATATGTTCTGCCCAACCCATAAGGCTTGTATAAACGGATTTACATGCTTCATCCAGTTTTTCCCTGCAGATAAGGTATTTCCTCCTGTTTGGTTTTTTCAGAGATGAAAGCCTTAGCAGTTTTTTTGTGAGATCATACGCTATGATTGCTGAATATGTAGCTTGAGTTTCATTTATCAGAATTGGATTCTCAAGCAGCTGTGCGTATTTCGATGCTCTTTGAGCATCATTTGCCATCTGCTTTGGCCGTGATAGTTTTTTAAGCTTTTTAAAATCAACAGTTTCCTCATTTAGACACTGTACGAAATTGCTTCTTTGTAATGACCAGGATGCAAATGTAAGATAATATAGCATATTTTCGTATTTATCATAATCTAAGTTTTCCCTGTAAGCATAAGCTTTTATAAAGTCTATGGTATTTCTGCCTTTGGGATTCCATAACCACTCTGCAAATGCTGAAATATTAAATTTCAAGAATGAACATGCATATGGGGTATAACCCATAACCTTATGAGCTTTAATCCTGTCGAATTCCGCACATCTGAATTGAATAAATTCAGGTGATGTCCATAAGAAGAATGTATTTATATCAAAAGCTATCATGGGATATATACCGAATTTACCACTGTTTTTTGCAAATGCAGCAATAGATGCATCTGTAATTTCTCTTACATCAGTATTATATGTCTTTGTCTTATCGCAGTAAGAGATTGAGAAGTTATTTGGCAGTGGCTGATTAAAAATCCTGTCAAATGTCTTATCCCCTTTGAAATTGGTAATAATTCCTGCTTCCAACTGATTATCTTCTTTACTATATGCATTAAAAGCATCCAGTATCCTCGTTGTCTCATAATAAAGCTCAGCTTCATCCCATTGCTCATTCATCCAAAACAACAGATTATTCTTATGTTCAGATTTGTACAGTTTTTCAAAAATCTCTGCAGGATCCTCCCATTCAAAAACAGCACTGAAAGGAGTAATACCGTATCTATCGCAATCTGAATAAATCTCCTTTTCTTTCTCCTTGTTCTTAGTATTATATACATAATCAAGTGCATTAAGTTTCAGCATTGACGTATATGGAAGACATTTGATATAGTCTCCTAAAAACATTCCTCTGTACTCTATTGAAGGCCAATCAGATACTTCTAAAACCGGTATTTCAATTTCCTTATCAGAAATCTGTATGATTGTCTGGTATAGTGTTGTACATGCATAATATAACCCGACATCAGTGTATGCCATAAGATCAAGACCAGCAAATATTTTATCCTTAATGACAGGTCTTATAATATATGCCTGCTTCTTATTAATGCATTTTTCCAGTTCCTTATACTCATAATACTCATCAATCTTTTTTAATGTAATTATAAAATCCGGATTGATGTACCCATCAGAGCATAAGGAATTAAGCATTTCATATGCATTCGATAAAATTGGTGACTTCTCAGCTTTAAGAATGACTTTTGTCCTGTTCCTGAAGAAAGTAAAACTCTCATTTGCCTTTATGTTTTTTGGGCAAGGTATAATTCTGTCTTTTACGGAAAATTTCATCTTACTCCCAGCTCTCTAAATATTTTTTTTGTTCATTTGAAAGTATATCAATACTGATTCCCATTGATTTCAGTTTCGCTTCAGCTACAGCCCTATCGATACTGGCTGGAACATTATACAATTTGTTCTCAAGCTTGCCTCTGTTCTTTAATATATGTAATGCAGTAAGAAGCTGCAGAGAAAAACTCATATCCATTATTTCTGCAGCATGCCCGTCTGCGCATGCCAAATTAACCAGTCTTCCCTCTCCAAGAACATTTATAACATTACCGTTTTTCAGATAATATCCAGCAACCCCATTTCTTCTCTTTTCCTGTTTGACAGCAATCTTATTGAGTTGATTCATGGATATCTCACAATCGAAATGCCCTGCGTTGCATAATATCGCATTATTTTTCATATTTAAAAAGTGTTTTTCTGTAATCACATCAATATTACCGGTAACTGTAATAAAAATATCACCTATCCTAGCTGCCTGATCCATGGGCATTACATCAAATCCATCCATAACAGCTTCTAAGGCTTTTATAGTATCAACTTCAGTAACTATCACATTAGCTCCAAACCCTTTTGCTTTTGATGCTATTCCTTTACCGCACCACCCATAACCAGCTACAACTAGCTTCTTGCCAAAAAGTGTTAGGTTGGTCGCACGCATAATACCTTCAAGTGAGGACTGGCCTGTACCATACCGGTTATCAAATAAATGCTTGCAATCAGCATCATTAATCGCGAACATAGGGTACTTCAGAATCTTCTGACTATCCATAGCTTTAAGACGCACTATACCTGTTGTGGTTTCTTCACATCCGCCATAAACATCAGCCATAAGCTCTGGATGCTGCTTATGTAAAGTGTGTGCAAGATCAGCTCCATCATCTATGACTATATTCGGTTTATGGGCAAGAGCTTTTACAAGATGGTTCTTATATGTCTCACTGTCCACTCCCCTATAAGCAAATACAGATATTCCGATATCTACAAGCGCTGCAGTTATTTCATCCTGAGTGGAAAGAGGGTTGCTTCCTGTTACTCTGACTTGTGCTCCAAGATTATGCATTACAACTGCCAGATAAGCTGTCTTTGCTTCAAGATGAAGAGCCATTGTTACTTTTATCCCTTTTAAAGGCTGTTCACCAATAAGTTCTTTCTCAATTGAAGAAAGAACAGGCATAAAATCCTTAATCCATTCTATCTTTTCTCTTCCAATATCCTTTAATGAAAGATCCTTAATTTCATACTCCATTTATAGCTCCTTAACTATCTGTTTAACATATTCGATAAATGTTTCATGTATACGATTTGCTGTCTCCATAACTTCCTCATGGTTAAGTTTCTTATCCAGAATACCGGCAGCCATATTGGTTATAACGGACATGCCAAGCACTTTCAGATTGCAATGAGCGCAAGCCACAACCTCAGGGACAGTAGACATTCCCGCTGCGTCTGCGCCTAGAATCCTTGCAGCTCTTATTTCCGCAGGAGTCTCGAAATTAGGTCCTTTGAAGAACATGTAAACACCTTCTTTAACATCAAGTCCTATCTTTTTAGCGACATTTCTTGCTGTATCAAGGTATTGCTTATCATAGACCTTAGACATATCAAAAAATCTTTCACCGAGCATATCTATATTTGGTCCTCTAAGAGCTGATGGTGCCATAAAACCTATATGGTCATTTATGAGCATTATAGTTCCTTCTTTAAATGCAGTGTTTATCCCTCCTGCAGCATTGGTTATTATAACTCCATCTGCACCCAGCAGCTTAAAAGTCCGTACACCGATATGTATCTGTTCTGCTTCGTATCCTTCATAATAGTGAAATCTGCCTGCCATACAAGCTACATATTTACCGCTAAGATAACCAAATATTAATTTCCCAGCATGTCCAGGAATGGTTGATACAGGATAATTCGGTATCTCATGATAATCTAATTCAATCCTGTCCTGTATATGTGATGCAAGCATACCAAGACCGGAACCCAGCACTATACCGAGTACAGGTTTATCTTTGATTTTCGATTTAATATATTCAACTGACTTGAGTAAGCTCTCGTAGTATTTATCCATATCTCCTCCATGACATATTATATAAAAAAGTATATCATAAAGAATTTTATCTTTCCACACTCAATATCATTAAGGCAGTATAATCTCTATCGTGCAATGTCCTTTAATAAATGCAAAAAGCTTATCTATTAGCTTTGGTACTTTTATGCTAATAGAGTAATTTGAGCTTTCATAAGTTCCCAGATCAGCTATTTCAAGATTTTCAATCATGAACCCTATATCACTTTCACTATCATATGAAATACCAAGCTCTTTTAGTACTTTATCCAGCCATGCTGATTCATATATGCTTATCGATTTGTTATCAGGCATTATAAAGACATTGATAGTATCTGATGAAGACAGTATTGCAAAAGGACATCTGCTTTTATCTACAGGCAGGCATATTACTCGTAAATCTTTTTCAGGCGGCATATCACATAGCATCTCATTTGCCAGTATGGTTCCTTCCTGAATATCATTAATACATATTTTATTCTCATCGATAGTAAATGTTGATGATATTCCATATACCTGTATTCTTTTCACATCCTCTTCCTTAATATGCTCTCCTTTTAATATCGCTCTTTCCGCTATGAAAACATACCCTTTATCCTTTTCAATAAATGATCTGGATATGAATATCTGCAATATTGTAAGAAAGATGGCAAATATGCCCGCTAATATATAGTATTTATATCTTTTCATATTTCTCCTAATACTTTCTGCTAATTTACATTTTAAATATGTATAATCACCTTATAACTGGAAATTCGACATGTTTATGAACTTCAAACTGTCTTTGTCCTAGAAAATCTAATGTTGCAGTTATATCCGCTGAAATCATAAAGTGTTCGTTATATATTCCGCAGCTGCATCTGTTACCTGTTTCAATCACAGAAATATATATATCATCATCATTTACGCTTAACGAACTGATGCAGCTTTTAGATATTTCATTAGAAACCAGATACTTAAGCTGCTGTTCATCAGCCTGTAATTCAATAAAACCAAAAGAAAATATTTGAGTACTATTTTCATTTATCAATGATATGACTGCCATTTCAACAGCCTGCTCAATTTTGGCTGCTTGATGATAAAACATTGCTTTATGAACAGTGGAACAAAAGAGGGGAAGCATTATATAAATAAGTATAAAAACGCATACAAGCACTTCCGGTATTCCTGTCCCCTTCTTCTTCAAATTCATCTCAATAGATCCTTCTTGCTGTAATGTTCTGACTGAAATGCATCACATACTCCTGCGAATTCCAAGTAAAGACATCTGTTATCATATTAACTTCATATGATGCTTGAATATCCAGGTTAAACATGCTTCCATACATGGCTGATGCAGGGGCTGAGATTACAACATTATCAAAGCCCCTGGAAATAAGATTATCCATCATACTTAACTTATGTTCATAACTTAATCCTGAATTCTGTTCAGCTATGTGCATATATCCTCTGCATATATCATGAAATTCCATATTTTTTGATATAACTGTCAGGACATCCACAAAATAAGCGAATATGCACAGTATTATGAGTAAAGTGATTATGCTAATAATTATCTTCTCAGCCATATGTGTTTGTTAGGTTCCTGAAGATACTTCGAAAATCTCAGACATCCTTGTTCCTACCCATGTTTTGGTAGAAGTTATTATGTCTGATGCAATTTCTCTTAGTCCAGGTATTACAACCGCAGCTGCAATTACTAACACCGTCGCTATTCCGATAATTTCGGAAACACCGAATCCTCTTTTGTTTTGTTTGTTAACTATCATTTTCTCCTCCTATAAAAATATATATTTGAGCCCCTGCACAAGCTCATTCATAAGCGGCAGAGCTACCATGATTATCACGATAAGCATGAATACGCATACTGCCGCGAAGCAGCCTTTTTTTATACTGTCTGTTCTTTTCTGATGATAAGAAAAATGTCTGTTGAACATCATTTCTTCCATTTTTTCCAAAAATTCCTCATTATCGGTATATAAAAGATCCTCTTCTAGAATCATACAAAATCTGTTTGCGTCTTCAGTCTTAATCGATGCTTTTATTACATCTGAATATGTTTTCCCATCAAGTGTTATTGAATACGCTGCAGAAGCCTTTGTGAGAATTTTCTTTAAACTTTTGTCTTCTGTTATCTTGTACATATTTATAATCACATCTTTTGGTTTTACTCCTGCTATTATCTGAGAAATCAGATACCGATATAGCTTATAGGCATTCTTTTGAAACATATCATTTATATTTTTTTCCCATACTTTCTTAGTAATGAATATACATATGATACAAGGCACTAATATGATAAGTGCTTTGGATATACCTGATGTTATAGCTGCTAAAAGGCATAAGATTATGAAAAACAATATAAGGCTCGCAAATTCCTTTGTTTTTTCTGAAGGTATACCAAATTTTTCAGAAATCTTTAATAAATACCCATTAACTATATGTTCAACTCTGTTTATTTTTGTTTTTCCTTCACGTTCATGTAATTTCATACATGCGATATGTGAAGCAAAAAGAATACCGACACCAAAATTACCAATATAGATTAGATTTCTCATCCATTCAATCATTCTAATACCTCTTGATTACTTTCGCTATAATCATAATTCCTATAAAGAAAAGGCCTGCAAATACTCCTAGCAATATCATTCCTGTATCTGTGTTAAGGTAAAATCTGCTTGACTGCCCTTTATTAAGTACAACCATGTAAAAAGTAGCCATAACCATGATTATTGAAATATATACAGCATATTTATCCGATGCGGTATTAATTCTTCTTTTAAAATTCTCTTCGTCGATTTTAAAAAATTGGTTTTCCAGGCTTTTGAATATCCTGTAAAGACTTCCGCCTTTTTCATATGCATATCTTATATTTATTAATACATAACGAAGTTCTTCGCTTAAAACAGTCTTTTCACAAGCTATCAGTGCTTCAGAAACACTCATCCCTTTTTCAAGCCGTATGCATATATCCTTGATATATCCGCCAATAGGTTTTGATAATTTTGTCTCATCCGTTTTCTGAAGGCAGTATACGGCATCATTTCTTACTGCGCTCCATTTAGTCAGCACCATAAGCAGGGATGTTATGCTTTCCTTCTCCTTTGTAAAGACAGAACTTTTAATAAGATCATATACTAGATATGGGATAAAAGCCGGCATTAATGAAATACAGAAACTGGTAACAGGATTATTGAGATTTTTATTAATTATTACACCTAGTATTACAAATATGACCATACATAAAACTATGATAATCTTCCCGAGCTGGTTATTATATATAAATTTGAAATTATACTTTATACCCTTCTTTTTCAAGAAGAAAACAAGAATCGTAAAGAATATTACATTGATAACCAGATAAATCATTCTAGGCTCCTTATGTATGCATCTTCATAAACTACAGCATTATTGGCAGAATCCATTCCCTTAACATACATTATTCTGGTTACTTTGAAGTTTTGCATGAAGACCACACAGTCGACACCTTCTCCATACAGGGTTAAAAGCATTTTTTCGTCACTAATTCCTTTTGCTCCCTTAGCCAGAGCAATAAGCCTCTTAACACAGTCCTGCGGCTTATCAGCATGCATTGTAGTTAAAAATCTGTGTCCAGAACAGCATGCATTTAAAAATGCCATTGCTTCGCTTCCTACAATCTCACCAATGCAATATGTGTCAAGTGACATAGTCAGACCGTCTTTTATCAGCATATCAAGAGTAATTGGATTGCCTCCTTCATTATCTCTTTTCACTCTCTGTTCTATACAATACTTCTTGTCAGGATAAATTTCCGCATCTGATTCGACTATAAGCACTCTTTCCATATCAGGAAGCGCATTAATCAAAGCTCTAAGTAAAGTTGTTTTTCCAGAACCGCCTTTTCCGCACAGTATTATGGTATGACGCGTTGATAAAGTCTTTTTTAATATATCTGTACTTATATTATCCAACATCCCAAGCTCATTCAGATTTTTCAATGTGTATGCGGATTTTCTATGTTTTCGGATGGAAATTGCAGGACCGGATATATTTCTTGGATATATAGATATGTTAATACGCAGTTTGTTCTGTATATCAGCTACCCTGCAATGACTGTCATTTTCGTTAAGTATGCCCCCATTTCTTAAAGCAACTAATTTACAATAAACATATAAATCTGTCTCAGTGTTAAAATTAATATCAGCAGGCATCCTAACTCCGTTTTTTGTAATGGAAAAACAATCAAAGCGTACTCCGTCAATATCTGTGATATCATCATCTTCTATATATTCCTGAAGCTGCCCGTATCCGAACATAAAATCAAATACGCTCTTTATCATTTTTCTTTTAGACCCGATAGCAAAATACTGCTGTTTATCTAATATGTTTAAAATCCTGTTCTCTAAAAAGCTTCTTTGCTTGTTATCATAATATGCATTAACTACAAGTTCAGGTGAAACACTCAATATTTCTTTTGTAACATCAGTAACAACTTTTGATAAAGGGTAACTGCCCTTTGCATATCTGTTATTGTCGAATTCATCATTTAAAGATGATAAGCTTTTAAGTACAGCCATATTACAGTTTCCTCCTTATCTTATTTGCTATATTCATTAAATCTTTTGCATACAGTCTGCTCTGACTGTTTGCTGAGCCTAGGTATTCACCTAAAAGATTTTCTTTTATCCCAGCAGCTATGATATTTTTTGTTTTCTCCTTATAAATAAATGCATTGAATCTTTGATTATCAATGTCATGTCTGGAACAAAGATATTCGCTAATTTTATTAAACAGCTTAATATCAGCTAAAGGATCAGACATGATATGGATTATCTGATCAGAAATAATGTATGTATTTATTGCCAGTGAATCATAGATGAAATCTGAACATTTTATGAATATCAAGTTAAAATCCTCAGTTAATCTGATTAGAAGATTATAGAATGAAGCAAATGTAATATTTTCATATCCTTCTATCCGGATAATGCTAGGTATTATGTATACCCTAGAACAAGCTTTAGCTTTTTTAAATGATATTTCTATATCTTCTCCTTTATCAACTTTATCCATCATGCTTTGTATATCTTCATTCAGAATATAATTATCGGATTCGAAAGAAGGATGCAGAATATCAGCATCAATAATTAAGGTATTATCTGATGAAGCTTTACTATAGTATTTTGCGAATTCAAAAACTGCTTCATGACTGCCATTTATGGCGATTATTTTTGAATTTGGTTTTGATGAATTACATGACAAATTCCTTATCAGTCTTTCACACTCAGTAATCATTATGCCGGTATCTTCAAAGCGATTATTAAAATTAGCACTAGTGCTTCTGATAATCAGTGAATCTGTGATGTTTACGTTTTTTTCTGAATATCCAGGCTTTTTGTAACTTCCCGTAATCATATAGTTAAAAAGCATTCCCAATGAGTATATATCCTGCTGTTTGCTTTTCTTCACTCCCAATATTGATTCAGGTGCTTGATATGGATTCTTGTTTTCATCCTTGATGCCATAATCTGTTAAATAGACATCATCTTCAATCAGAATAACATTATCATGATGTATATTGCCATGAATTATACCGACAGGTTTTATATCATGGAGAAACTTAACAGTGTGAAGAAGCTTTACAAATATATCTAATGCTTCATATAAATCCATAACTCCCTTTTTATCTATGTATTCTTTTAATGTTTCACCTTCAATATACTCATGTACTATACAGCAACAATCATTAAATTTAAAATAATCGGTAATTCTAGGTATTCCTATGTGCTCAATCTTTGATAACTGTTCAATATCAGATTCCATTTCGGATTTGCTGCTTTTTTCGCTTATTACCTTTTTGCACTTATCTATTTCATCAAACACAAGATATTTTGCTTCTCTTGAATTCTTAAGCAATGGCTGTATAATCTTGTATCTTTCACTGAAAAACATTATTCCTCCTTGTGTAGATACATAATATTATATTTACATTTATTGTCAATATACAATTATATATTTTTTTTTGTTACAGTGATATAAATTACAGAATCAGCCATACTTTCCATTAGGACTTTTTTACATTCGTTCAGGGTAGTACCAGTCGTATATATATCATCAACAAGAATTATCCTCCTTCCTGTTGTGTATCTGTCATCAGCAATGAATGCATTATGAAGATTAACTGATCTCATTGGTGCATTCAGTGACGCCTGATTTCTTGTCTTCTTTACTTTTTTTAATGCTTTATGGCATATTTCTATGTCTGTATATCTGGATATTTGTTCGGCTAATATCATTGATTGATTAAAACCGCGTCTCTTCTGATCAGTAATATACATCGGGACATAAATTATTAAATCAGCCTGTAATCCAATTTCTTTTACAATTTCTCCAATTTTTCGGCCTATTTGAACAAATGAAGCAGGATGCTTCGTATATTTAGCGTATTTGATTACTGAATATATTACGTCATTATACTCAGTAAAGTAAATATGATTATCCTTTATATATGGCTTAAAAATAAGGTTTTCAATATCCTCATATTTCTCATTTGGAAATATGTATTGAATAATAGCATCCATATTGACATTATATGTTATTTTTATATATAAGTAAAGACTGCATTGGCAGTCTTTATAATACTTTTTTTAACTCAACATGAATACTTTATTTAAGCATGTCCCTCAAAATTTCCGCTTTGTCAGTCTTCTCCCAGGGCAGATTCAAATCAGATCTTCCAAAGTGCCCATATGCTGCTGTCTGCTTGTAAATAGGATTCTTAAGATCAAGCGATTCTATAATTGAATGTGGTCGAAGATCGAATACCTGCATCACCGCTTTTGCTATAAGCTCATCATCAATTAAAGCAGTTCCGAATGTATCCACCACAACAGAGACTGGCCGTGCCATACCTATTGCATATGCTATCTGGATTTCGCATCTTTTCGCTATACCGCTTGCAACAACATTTTTCGCTGCATACCTTGCAGCATATGCTGCAGAGCGATCCACTTTTGAAGGATCTTTACCTGAGAAAGCACCTCCTCCATGACGCCCCATACCTCCATATGTATCAACAATTATCTTTCGGCCAGTTAATCCGGAATCACCCATAGGCCCTCCGATAACAAATCTCCCAGTCGGATTAATGTAAATCTTGGTTTTACTGTCTATCATATCTTTATCGACTGCTGGCATGATAACCTCTTTTGTCAAGTATTCTCTCAATTCTTCAATGGATATTTCATCACTGTGCTGAGATGATAATACAATAGTATCAATTCTTTTGGGAATATATCCTTCATATTCTACAGTAACCTGACTTTTTCCGTCTGGTCTGAGATATTTATGATTACTCTCCTTTCTGACTTTTGAAAGCTTTTTGCATAAATTGTGGGCTGTCTGTATGGGATAAGGCATAAGTTCTGCTGTTTCATCACATGCAAATCCGAACATCATTCCCTGATCCCCTGCACCTTGTTCTCCAATTATGTCATATGAACTGTTCACACCCATAGCAATGTCAGGTGACTGCTCATTAATAGAGGTGATGACCCCGCAAGTTTCTCCATCAAAACCGAATTTTGCTCTAGTGTATCCTACTGACAGAGCTGTCTCTCTTGCAATTTTTGAAATGTCCACATAACAGTCTGTAGTTATCTCGCCCATCACATGAATTAATCCTGTCGTTACTGCTGTCTCACATGCAACTCTTGCCTGTTTGTCTTTTCTAAGTATCTCGTCAAGGATTGCATCAGAAATCTGATCGCACAGTTTGTCCGGATGTCCTTCTGTTACTGATTCAGATGTAAATAATTTTCTAAAACTCATATAATTTCTCCTTTGCTATAAAAAAGGCCTCTTGATGAGACCTGTTATTACCTCATCTGTTTGGAATTAGCACCTTTACATTGCAGGTTGCCGGGCGTCATTGAGCCAGTCTCTCAGCCACTCTTGATAAGTTCCAATATTCTGTTTGTTACAAACTCAAGCTATCAGAGCTTCTACTTCGAAAGGATTTTCTCCATTATATATCCTTTCAAACTCATCTGCTTCAACCTTTTCATTTTTAAGAAGAGAACGAGCCAATATCTCTAAAATATCCTTCTTATCGGATAAAATTTGTTTGACTTTCTCATAACAATCATCAATTATCCGTTTTGTTTCCATGTCTATCTTGTTTGCTATGTCCTCTGAATAACCTTTTACTTTCGAGTAATCCTTTCCTATAAACACTTCATCATCTTCCTGAAACACAATATTAGCCAGACTGTCGCTCATACCGTATTTTACTATCATATTTCTTGCTATCTTATTTGCTCTTTGCAAATCATTTGAAGCTCCAGTACTGATTTCACCTATAGATAACTGTTCTGCTGCTCTGCCTCCAAGCAAAGTGATTATTTCTTCCTGCAATTGCTGTTTTGTATAGAAATATTTATCTTCATTTGCCATCGGCATGGTATACCCTCCAGCTTGCCCTACAGGTATTATAGACACCCTCTGTACCTTGGAAGTGGATGAAACATTTCTCATTGCAATCGCATGCCCTGATTCGTGATAAGCTGTAAGTTTTCTTTCACTTTCAGAAATAATTTTACTTTTCTTTTCCGGACCCATAGCGACTTTATAAATAGATTCCCTTATTTCCGCCATAGATATCTTTTCTTTATTTCTCTTTGCTGCAAGTATTGCTGCTTCGTTCATAAGGTTCTCAATATCTGCACCTGTAAACATGGGAGTTATCTTTGATATCTCATGTAAATCGACATCAGTGTCAAGTTTTTTATTGCGTGTATGTACTAATAAAATCTCATATCTTCCTTTTGCATCAGGATAGTTAACATATACTCGCCTGTCAAACCTTCCTGGACGTAAAAGTGCAGGATCAAGTATATCAGGTCTGTTTGTAGCGGCAAGTATTATGATACCTTGATCTATTGTAAAGCCATCCATTTCAACAAGTAACTGGTTAAGTGTCTGTTCCCTTTCATCATTGCCGCCTCCCAGACCTGCACCTCTGTGGCGTCCGACTGCATCGATTTCATCAATAAATATAATACAGGGTGCTTTTGCTTTTGCCTGAGTAAACAAATCCCTTACTCTAGATGCGCCAACACCTACAAACATTTCTACAAAATCCGATCCGCTTATACTGAAGAATGGCACTCCCGCTTCACCGGCAACAGCACGTGCCAGCAAGGTCTTCCCAGTACCTGGAGGTCCTACTATAAGCATACCTTTTGGTATTCTTGCTCCTAATTTTTTGTACTTTTCCGGCTG
Source organism: Clostridiaceae bacterium (assembly GCA_012729955.1). GTDB lineage: Bacteria > Bacillota > Clostridia > DUPQ01 > DUPQ01 > DUPQ01. The sequence continues at coordinate 81,272 of JAAYBX010000025.1, read as the reverse complement.
TTTCAAAAAATCTACTACTTCTTCAAGCTCAGCTTTTTCTTCATCAGCACCTGCAACATCTAAAAATGTCACTCTTCTGTCTTTATCACTATATTCTCTTGCCCTGCTTTTACCAAAAGACATAGCAGAATTATTTGCTCCGGCTTGTTTGTTCATAAAAACAAAAAATACGATTATAACGACAGCAAGTATTATAAACGAAGGAAGTAAAGATAACCACCAGGATGTCGTTTCAGGTTTCCATGTATAGGAAAGATCCGGATCTGTAAGCCTTGCTTGATTCAATATATCTTCAATCTTGTCGAGATTCTCTACATTGACATAAAATTCTTTATTCCCATCTTTTATGGGTTCTTTTAGTGTTACTGAAAGAGTTGTTGTACGAATAACAACTTCAGATACATTCTGTTTTTCAAGCTGGTTTAAAAACTCTGAATATCCCAGCTCTTTTACAGAATCCTGATTGGTAAAAAGTGAAATCAGTATCACCAGTATTATAAATGTTATTACATAGAAGCTAATATTTTTGTATTTTTTCAAAAGTCATCTCCTTATACCTGATAAAACATATTAGCATACGAACATACGTAATGCAACAAAGTTCACATAAACTTCATTTATGCTACTTATAAAGCTCTTCTTTCAGGACGCATACATCAGCAAGATTTCTATATTTTTCATTGAAATCCATGCCATAGCCAACTACGAACTTATCAGGGATTTCCTTACCGATATAATCAACTTGAACCTGTTTCTCCCGTCTTGACGGTTTGTCCAGCATACAGCATATCTTAACACTGTTCGGACCTCTTAAGGCAAAGAACTCTTTTAAGTATCTTAATGTATGACCGGTGTCAATAAGGTCTTCAACAATGATTACATCTTTATCTTTTATTTCCATATCAAGATCCTGAAGAATTTTGACCTGTCCGCTGGATGATGTGCCCTGCCCGTAACTTGAAGCAGTTATTGTACCAAATTCCACAGGAATAGTTATCTTCCTTAAAAGGTCGGAAAGAAATATTAAACCGCCTTTCATTATTCCTACTAGAATCAGTTTTTTGCCTTTATAGTCTTCGGATATCTTTCTGCCTAATTCTGTACAAATTTCATCAAGCCTTTCTCTTGTTATCATTATCTCGCTAACATCATCATATAGTCCGCTCATATTATATAAACTCCAATCTTAATGCCTTATTCCCTTTTTTAGGGCGGAATCTTTTTCCGATTTCCTTGTTCTCAATATACACTATCTCATTTTCAATCGCAAGAATAAATAGTTTATCTCTTAAATCGCTGTCTATTTTATTGTCAATAAAATACTTTTTTAATGATTTTTTACCATTACCTTTTGATGGATATATAAAATCCTGTACCCGCCTGTTTCTTATAACAAGGCCTTCCCTTACAGCCTCATAATCAAGCATAACCCATCTTTTTGAATATTCAGCTCCTCCTTCAAAAATACTGATTTCCGATTGAACAGTAATTCCTCTGCTATCAATATGTGTGTCGCCTTCCATGTTTATGTTTTCGCAAAAATTATTATCCTTATCTGCTTGTTTATAAATTCTGACTCTATCGTTTTGCAGGCGCAGTACTCTGATCCCGTCTTTCAACTCAAGAACCGATCCGCTCTGGCTGTTGTTAATTAAATTAATAATAATTTCTATGTGTTTCTTCTCAACATCCTTTAATATTTTCTTGACATGCTGTATTGCTTTTCTCAGCAATCCGCTTGATATAATTTCATCCAAAGTAATAAAATCCAAAATATCAATCAGAGCGGAATCTTCTTCCAGTGTTACTCTTTTTTTAAATTCCATCTCAATCTGTTTATCGATATAGGTTTGTGCTTGTTTTGCAAGACTGGCTAAAGAAACTAAATTACTGGAAACATCCTTTCCGGTTTTTTCGTTAATTGACGGGAATAATTCATTTCTTACAAAATTACGCATGTAGTAATTGGAATTATTGGAACTGTCGATTATATATTCAATACCGTTTTTATGATTAAATTCAATTATCTGCTTTTTCGTGTAATCAAGAAGAGGCCTGTAATAATGATTTGAAACTTTTTCTATACCGCATAAGCCTTGAATCCCACTCCCTCTTAAAATATTCATGAAAATTGTTTCGGCATTATCATCTTTATTATGTCCAAGAAATACACATCCGTCAGAATATCTTTCAAATATCTCATATCTTAGGATTCTGGCAGCCTGCTCTATGGTTAATTTCTCTGATTGCGCATAATCACTGACATTTACATTGAAAAGCAGAAATTTGACATTATATTTCTCACAGAACTGTCTGCAGAAATTTTCATCTCTAATGCTTTCGGATTGTCTCAGATTATGATTTACATGAATGGCTGAAAGATTAATTTCTACTTTATACTCTTTTTCAATCTGTTCTTTTTTCTTTATCAATAGATACAGAAGACATCCGGAATCCGGGCCTCCGGAAAAAGCCGCATACCAGTTTTTATCCTTAATTAAATTATCATCTAAATCAAGCTTAATCATCACTCTTGCTTATAGCTGTCAAATTTAACAATTTGATCCTGCCATACAAGCTTAACTTTCCCAATTGAACCATTCCTGTTTTTTGCCACAACCAGATCAACAAGATGAGTGCTGGCAGCTTTGTCGAATTGTGAAGGCCTGTATAGGAACATGACAATATCAGCATCCTGCTCAATAGCTCCTGACTCACGAAGATCGCTCAACTGTGGAACATGGTCTGATCTCTGTTCAGATGCCCTGGAAAGCTGTGACAGTGCAACTACAGGTATCTTCATGTCTTTTGCCAGTATCTTTAACTGCCTTGAGATTTCCGTGACTTCCTGCTGCCGGTTCTCTTTCTTTACTGCACTTCCTATTAGCTGCAGATAATCAATAAAAATTATATCAAGATTTTCAGCACTCTTGAATCTTCTGCATTTAGATCTTATATCTGCTACCGTTATTGATGAGGTATCATCAAGAAAAATTTTGGATTCATGTATAACACCTGCTGTTGCAGTAACTTTAGCCCATTCATTCTGGTCAGCTTCTCCACGTTGTAGTTTTGAATTTGAAACTCTTGCTTCTGAAGCTATTATCCTATCTGTTAATTGCTCATTGGACATTTCAAGACTTAAAAAAAGAACATTCTTTCCCTTTCTTATTGCCATATTCTGAGCCATATTCATTGCAAGTGTGGACTTTCCGACGGAAGGCCTTGCAGCAATAAGGATAAAATCTCCGGGCTGGAATCCGAGTATCAGCTTATCAAGATCAGTAAATCCTGTTTCTATACGCAAAGGCATTTTCTTTGTTTTGCTAAGCTCACGAAAATAGTTCAGCCTGTGGACAATAAGGTCGCTTATTTTCTTTACACCTTCAGTATCTGCCTGTTCGGAAAGATCAAAAAGCTTTTGTTGGGCATATTCTAAAAGTTCCTTTGCTTCCTTTGAATCGCTGTACCCTTCTTCAAACACTTCCCCGCTGAGACTTATAAGTGATCTTAATATATATTTGTCAAAAATTATAGATGCATAATATTCAGCAGATGAAGCTGATACGATCTGTGATGCAAGTTTGTTGAGATACTCCATCCCTCCTGAATCGGAAAATGTATTGTCTTTTTTCATCTGCTCGGATACAGAGATTATATCCACCGGTATACCACCCATAAAAACTGTCTGTAATGCAGTATATATATTCTGATTCGCCAGGGTATAGAACATAGAAGAATCGATTTTCTTCTGAACGGGTTCAAATGCCGAGCTGTCCAGCAGCAGGCATCCCAAAACATATTGTTCGGCTTCTTCGCTATGTGGGGGCATCCTTTTAATTTTTTCAGCCATCTTATGCTTTCTCCGTAATCAGTAATTCAATATTTATACTCACGTCAGCATGTATCTTTATAACCACTGCTGACTTCCCAATGCTTTTTACAGGTTCATCAAGCTGTATCTTCCTTTTGTCAATTTCTGCTTTATACTGGCTTGCTATCGCATCAGCAATGTCTTTAGTTGTGATGGAGCCGAATAGTTTTCCATTTTCACCTGCTCTCACTTCCATTTTCACTTGTTTTCCTTCTAATTTTGACTTCAGGATATTTGCTTCAATAAACTCTCTGTCTTTTTTAGAATTATCTGACTGCATCCTGTCTTTCATAATATTAAGGTTTTTGGCATCTGCTTCTATAGCAAGATTTTTCTTAAAAAGAAAATTCTTAGCATATCCATCGCTTACATCAACAAGCTGATTCCTCTTACCTAAACTTTTTACATCCTGTGTGAGTATGACTTTCATATTCCCCTCCGAATCGGTTAATCATCTAAAGTTATTATACTTCACAATAACACGTTTTTTTAAAAACATTTATTTGCGATGGTATAATCATAACATGAAAAACCTTTTTGCTGCAATATTATCAATAATTCTGCTTTTAACACCGTTTATGGTAAACTGTGAAGAAGATATCATGAGAGAAGCTGTTTCAGCCTGTTCAGAAGAAATTATTATGGACCCTTATGCTATCAGCGAATGGAACAGCCAGAACGAAAGCATATTCATTTCTTATCCTCTGTTGGCAGATGATTTGATAACAAGAATAAAAAGTATAAGCATTATCCCTTCTGCAAAAAGATACTTGAAAAATTCCGATGGTTCATATATAGAAACAGATTATAGCTATTACAGAAATCTTATAGATAATATAAACTATGATTTCATTACTGACACGAACAATATCAGATATGGATTTATAATAAAAAGAACACCTCTGAAGTCCTTTCCAAGTCACGATGAAGCATTCTCAAGCCCCTCTTCTGTACATGACAGATTCCTGGAATCCACCCTGTATCCTTTTGAACCAGTAGCAATACTGCATCAAAGCAATGATAAACAATGGTTTTTCATAAAAATGTATAACTATGAAGGGTGGGTCCAAATGGAAGATGTTGCGGTTACATCATTTGAAGTTTTAAAATTATATGAAACAAATAAGAATTTCATAGTTATTACAGAACCAAAAGCATTCATACGATACCTGGATACTGAATTGGATATGGGATGCAATTTCCCATTAGTTAAGGAACATGATAATTACTATACTGTGCTATGCCCTAAGAAGGGTTCAGATAACAGCCTTTATTTTACATTTGCACATATAGATAAAAATGATGCCAATATCGGATATCTTGCATATAGTGAAAGGAACATACTTTCTCAAGCAGCAAAATTCATTGACGAGCCATATGGCTGGGGAGGCATGAACGGAAACAGGGACTGCTCAGGGCTCATGATGGATATATTCAGATCCATGGGAATAAAACTCAAAAGAAATACCAGCCAGCAGGAATTTATGAGCCCATTGCGCAAAGATATTAAAAGCATGAATAAACTTGAAAAAGAAACTCTATTGCTTACTCAACATGCAGGATCATTAATATTCATGGACGGCCATGTAATGCTTTTCCTTGGTATAATACGAAATAATGCATATATCCTTCATGATGTCACAGGTTATTATGCTGATAATTCATATATTAATGCAAATAAAGTCACGGTTACTGATGTGTATATTAAGAACTCACAAGGTTACGAATACATAAGTCTTTTTACTACTTTTCTGTTCATTACGGAGTAATATTCGTTTTCGATTAATACCTACTTCATAGTTATAAGATAAAGAATCCCATAAACTATCGGCTGATGGACTAGATATATGAGTAGTGAATGCCTTCCTGCCTTAGCAAGAAAATTACATCTTTTCTTCGACAAGAAAGACTTTACAGGTTCATTTGAAACATAGCTTGTAAGAAAGAATCCTATGAAGAAGAATGTAATCCATGGAAGAAGAGGATAATAATCCGAAGAAATAGTTATGTTGTCAATTTTAAGCCCAAGAAGATATGATAATCCGCCATTCATGATGCTTTTTGGTATTTCAAGCAATGTTGCCCCGAACAAACTTATCTTTCTTTCATACAGATTGAAAGTAAGTATTGCAATTACCAGATTAAAGACAATACCAGCAACTGGCGGTATTTTTACCAAAACAGGTTTTAAAAGTTCAAGAATGACTATTGCAAATGCAAGATGATGGAGTATTCCCGCATATATAACATAATCAGGAACAATCAGATCCGTTACAAGAGTCAAAGCGGAAGCAACGCACAAAAGCTTCAATCCTCTTGATATGTTATCCTTTGAAAATCTGGAGACCAATCCAGATATCATAATGAACAATATCGCTCCTATATCGGAAATTGTATTTGCAATACCAGACTCTACCCAGGGCATATCGAATCCGAAAAAATTGTACATATCAAACAGTGTGTGCGACAGAACAACTCCTATAATAAGGAATCCTCTTATTTCATCTAAAAGGTATAACCGTTCTTTCGTTTCCTTTTCCAAACATGAATTCTTCATATATGAATCATAATATATTTGAGAGTAAAAAAAAAGACTGGTATGAAACCAGTCTTATTCTAAATCAAAAATATTTATTTACTTTCAATCTCGCCAGTAGGTTCTGCTTCTGATGATTCCTCAACAGTTTCAACATTTCTTACAGCCCATTTCTTCATGGTTATTTTTGTTCTCTCTATTGATGTCTCAATTGTGATATCATCATCTTTGACATTAACGATTTTACCTACTAAACCGCCTATTGTGCATATTATGTCACCGCTTTTGAGTTCTGAAAGCATTTGTTTCAGTTTCTTGTCTTTTTTCCTTTGCGGAATAAGAATTACGGCATACATTACTACAAATACAACTACTATAAGTATTAATGATGTCCAGTTTGTACCACCTGTTTCAGTTGCGGTTTCAGCCAGTATTAAGTTAAACATTTATATTATCCTCCGATTCTATTTCGAATATCCATACTTTTCGTAGAATTCATTCTTGAAATCCAAAAGTCTGTCTTCCTTTATAGATTGCCTTATTTTTGCCATTAAGTCAAGCAAAAATTTCAAATTATGTAATGTAGCAAGATTAAGCGCTAATATTTCATCATTTTTGAAAAGGTGGCGAATATATGCTCTTGTAAAATTTCTGCAAGTATAACAGTCGCATTCAGCATCCAGAGGCGTGAAATCCTTTGAGTACTTAGCATCCCTTATAATAACTCTTCCCTTGCTTGTCATGACAGTACCATTTCTGGCGATTCTAGTCGGCAGAACGCAGTCGAACATATCTATACCTCTTATTGCCCCTTCTATAAGATAATCAGGAGTTCCGACTCCCATGAGATATCTTGGTTTGTCAAACGGCATCAACGGAGTGACATGCTCTAGCATTTCATACATAAGGCCAGCAGGTTCACCAACACTTAATCCTCCGATCGCATAGCCTGGAAGATCATAAGATGTTATCTGTTTGGTACTTTTTATTCTCAGATCCTTATACATTCCGCCCTGAATTATTCCGAATAAGGCCTGTTCATTACTCCGCTCATGGCTGTTTATGCATCTTTCCAGCCATCTGGTTGTACGCAGAAGTGAATCATCTATATAGCTTCTTTCTGCAGGATATGGTGCGCATTCATCAAAAGCCATTATTATATCTGCACCAAGATTGTTTTCTATCGACATGACTTTCTCCGGCGTGAAAAGATGTGATGAACCATCTATATGGCTTCTGAAAGCTACTCCTTCTTCAGTTATCTTTCTTAAAGTATTAAGGCTGAAAACCTGGAATCCACCGCTGTCAGTAAGTATGGAACGGTCCCAGTTCATAAATTTATGCAGACCGCCTGCTTCTGCAACTAACTCGTCAGAAGGCCTTAAATATAGATGATATGTATTGGATAGTATTATATTTGCTCCAATTTCCTTTAAATCTCTTGGAGTCATCCCTTTTACTGTTGCGGCTGTGCCGACAGGCATGAATACCGGAGTTTCAAAAGAACCATGAGGAGTATGCACAATGCCAAGCCTTGCTCCTGATTGTTTACATGTATGTATATGCTGATATGTCACGGGATATTTACTCATTCATTATTCCTCTATATTTCTGTCAGTCTATTATAAACATAGCGTCTCCAAATGAAAAGAATCTGTATCTCATTTTTATCGCTTCTGTATAAGCTCTAAAAACATTGTCTTTCCCTGCTAAAGCGCTTACAAGCATTATGAGGGTGGATTCCGGAAGATGGAAGTTGGTTATAAGCCGGTCTGCAACTTTAAACTTATATCCAGGATAAATAAAGATGTCCGTTTCCCCTTTTTTCTCATGTAAAATACCTTTATCATCTGAAGCGCCTTCAAGTACCCTTAGGCTTGTAGTACCACAGGCTATCACTTTCCGGCCTTCATGTTTTGCTTTATTTATTAAATCTGCAGCTTCTCTGCTTATTTCATAATGCTCTGTATGCATTATATGGTCTTCTATATTATCCGTCTTCACAGGTCGGAATGTCCCAATACCCACATGAAGAGTTACCTTTACAATTTCTACTCCTTTTCTTTCCAGTTCTTTCAACAAATCATCAGTAAAATGCAGTCCTGCTGTCGGTGCTGCGGATGATCCGCTGCTCTTTGCATATACTGTCTGATAACGGCTGTTGTCATCAAGTTTTTCTGTAATATATGGCGGAAGCGGTACAAGACCTGCCTTATCCAAAATTTCTTCAAATATTCCATCATATTCAAAACGGACTATCCTGTTTCCAAAATCCACAACATTCAGAACCTGTGCTTTAAGGATGCCATTCCCGAAAACAAAACGTTTGCCAGGCAGAGCTTTCTTCCCTGGACGTGTCAGCACCTCCCAGTCAGTGTCATTAATTCTTTTAAGAAGGAGAAGTTCCATTTTCCCTGTAGAATTCTCCACATGACCTAACAGGCGTGCAGGGATGACTTTAGTTTCATTTAGGACAAGACAGTCTCCTTTATTAAAAAGACCAGTAATGTTTGAAAAAAGTGTATGCCTTATTTCACCATTATTCTTATCTAAAACCAGTAATCTGGATGAATCCCTTTTTCCCAAAGGATGTTGTGCGATAAGTTCCTGAGGCAGTTCATAATAAAATTCGCTTTTTCTCATGCTACCTCAAAGTCACTGATTCAAGTTTGACACCTGTGTAGAAATATCTAATAATCTGGTCGTACGTATAACCTGCATCAGCCATATTTATTGCTCCCCACTGCGCCATTCCCACACCATGACCGGACCCTCTTCCTGAAACTGTGATTTTATCATTGCTGTCATCTGTAACCAATGAAACAGTAACTATACCAGAGTTTGTTTTCACACCGATGCTTTTTGATGTAATAAGCGATGTATTGTATATCCCGCGGATACTTGCATAATCTAGTGCCTGTGTTGTTGCAGCACCTGAAGCATTAGCTATCTTGACTGTTGACTGACCACCAAGAACAAACATCTGGCTTGGAAGAAAATCAGGGAAAGCATTACGGACATTAGACTTAAGAAATGTTACAGAACCTGTTGAGCCGTTAACTGTCATTGAAAGGACTCTTCCTGTATGTGAACTGGAATCGATCGTAACTTTTATGACATTACCTATCCTGTGCCCTAGTTTATACATATAGTCTGTCATCTGAGCAGTAGTATATGAATAACTCCATATCCTGTTTATGTCATATGCATCCACTACTGCTTTCAAATAAGGAACTGATGTTACCCACACGTTCTCTGAATTTTCCGTATACCCTCCAGAGGAACTGAAATAGTAAGGTGTGACTACCTGACCTGAATATGTCACTACCTGTCCGTAAGTCTCATTTGTAGCCTGATTTGTGCGATAGTTCTCAGCATTATATCCTCCATAAACCTGACAACATGTTGTGGCGCACACATCAAAACCATATTCCTGATGCTTATTCTGGCACAAAGCATAAGTCCTTGCGACCACTGCTTGTGCTTTTAAGGATTCCATTGGCGAGTTACTTCCAATTTCCAATGCGACTACTCCGTATACATAGTATTCAAGAATCAGATTGTTTAATACGCTTAACTCATTTGATTTAAATATAGTAAATTCCAGATTCCCCCTGTAAGGCTTCCCTTCAATATACATGTATGAGCTGTTGCTGGTCGTAATTGTTTTAGCAATAACAGGCGCTGAAGGATTGTCACAAGCAAATAGTATCCTGCTGGAGGCTTTATCCCTTACAAGAATTCTGGAACTGGAAGGATAAGCTATTGTGGAATAACTGCCAGGATATTTCGCTGCAACAGATGCTATAGCATTCATTGCTGAATCAGAAGAAGCATAACTTCCTAGCCAGACCTGCCAGAAACCCGATGCTGCATACACAGGAAATGAAGTCGCACCTGCTAATGACATGCTATTGGATACATCAAGGGCTTCTGTATAGGAAGTGTAATTATCATCACGAATTATATGATATGAATATTCACCTGTGTCTTTAGCTACGACAAGCGTATTCTGAGTTGAAGCAAAATCAATTTCCTGATTATTAATATTAATAGTCATATTTAATCCGAATGGACTGGATATCGTATAAGCGCTTTTTGCAGTGTCACCGAAATACAATCCGACCTGAAGATACAAAGGAGCATATATCACAGCATTAGCTACATTAACACAGGAAAAACATATGAGGCTTATTATTGCCAGTACAATTGAGATTCTTTGCCTTTTTTTTCTGTTCATGAGATATCCTTTCAATATAAATCGACCATATCATTAGTATTTACCTTAATTATATTTAAAATATAACCAAATACAAGTAAAAATATACGGAACCTAAAGTTTAGCAAACCTTTTAACTCCTTTTGTAATAAGGTACTGCCATAGCACAAAGCTGATAAGCGCATATGTTAAGGTAACTATAAGCACATACAAAGAGGAGTTGGATACTATAAGCGAGCCACCTAAAATCATTGGTATTAATACCAGAAACATTCCTGCGAAAACAGCTACCCCAACAGATGCAGACTGCTTAACAACCTCCGTTGGAGACTTGAATTCAAGTTTTGGAAGCAGAAGATTTATAAATAAACCGAGGATTGATGAAAAGAACCCTGCAGATATCGTATATCCCAAAAGAGTAAGCCACTGCATAAATGATAATCCTAGACCTATATAGATAACAACTGAGCATATTATTCCAATGGGCAGGGTGACAATAAGCCCTAAAGCTATTTTACCTTTAAAAATCATTTTGGGATGAACAGGCATAGATTTTAATATCCAAAGATTCTTCCCTTCCAGAGAAATCGAGGCCGCAGTTGGAGTGCTCAGCATAATACAATAACCGAAAATCATAGCTGCAGCCATAAGCTTCATATCTCCTGGATTTCCTCCAACCTGCCCTAATTCTGATAAAAAGGATTCTATATCAAAATCAGCAACCAGTACTGCTATACTTGCAGCAAGAAGCAACACCATTCCAAAAAAAGTGTTTACTATATATATCACGCAATGGATATAGAAATTCAGTTCTTTTTTGAATATTGCTGCTACAGGTGAATAAGTCTGGTATTTGACATTCTTTGTGGAGTGAGATGCTCTTGTCTCCATCATGGAGGAGTTTATTTTTTTAAAGGATTTCCCGAACAGATAAACAAATAAAAGAAAGGGACTTACGAATATGAGAATTAAAAGAAGCAGTGATATTAAATTCAAATCATAAACTGCATCAACATATAAACTGAACAGGAAAAATGATGATTCTATATTTGAAATTGAACTAACCATATCCGTAATAGCCTGCTCATTCACGATATTCTGTATAGAAAAGGAAACTCCCATTATAAGGATGAGCAAAGCAAAAGAACCTATAATCATTATTATGTTTTTGCTTTTCATCTTTGATGATACTTTTGCTACAACAAAACCTATTGCAGAACCTATACTCATAGGCAAAAGAGGCATAACAATAAATAATACAATGTATATAATAATGGAAAAGACACTCAAACTATCTGATTTAATGCAGTAGACCAGAAAAATCGGAAACCCTGTTAAGAACTGCCACATATAACCGCTAAGCATGAGCTTGATTACTTTAGCGGCAAGTATGATATTATCTTTTACAGGTAGAGACATAAGCATATCATAATCTCTAAAAGAAAAAAGAACAGACGGCATTTTGTAAATATCCATCATGAATAAAGCGAAAAAAGGTAAAGCAAAAGCAAACACAAGCAGGATATTCAAAAGCTGCATACTTTTTAACACATCAGAAACTAGAAAAGCTGCTCCTCCTATATACAGAAAGGACATAGCAATAACTAAAAGCGCGATTAACGACATACCAATTGCTTTTTTTCTGTTTGCTGTATCCTTGAAACCATTAAGCTTATATGTATTTATCAGATCAGCTTTAAGAAGCGTAAATAAGTTACTCATTTTTAGCAAGCTCCATAAAAGTCCCTTCTAAAGATTTATCCCCCATGACATTGTGAATATCTCCAAGCGCTACTAATTTGCCTTTCTTAATGATAGCAACTTTATTACATATTTTTTCAGCGACATCCAGAACATGAGTAGAAAAGAAAACTGCTCCGCCTTTATTGCATATATCTTTCATGATCTCTTTAACAGTAAAGGAAGCCTGAGGGTCTAAACCTGTGAAAGGTTCGTCAAGTATTAAGAGTTTAGGATTGTGTATTAGTGCTGATATTATTACAAGCTTCTGTTTCATACCATGTGAATAAGAAGATATAATGTCACCTAAAGCATCTGTGAACGTCAGCTGTCTGGCATAATACTCAGTTAACCTCTCACGGTCGTGCTTTGTTACTTTAAAAATGTCTGCAACAAAATTTATATACTGTATACCAGTCAGAGATTCATACACATCAGGATTATCAGGAATATAAGCGATATCAGACTTACACCCAACAGGATCATCTTTAATATTTTTCCCATTAATATAAATCTGTCCGGTTTCGAATTCAAGTATTCCTGCAACACATTTCAATGTTGTAGTTTTGCCAGCTCCGTTATGGCCGATAAAACCGAATATATCTCCTGCTTCTATCTCAAAAGAGATATCATCAACTGCTTTAACCTTATTGGCATAAGTTTTTGTCAGATTTTCAATTTTGAGCATCTTTTTTGTTTCTGACCTCCTTTATCATCATATCCTTAACCTTCATAAGCCTTGATGTATTCCCACGTTCATTTTCATCAAGCTTCATTGTGATATATTTTATCGTCTCCTCAAACTGTGGAATCATGACATATTCCAGCGCATTTACTCTCCGTCTGGTTCTCTCAATTTCTGATGCCATAAGCTGAACAGTTTTCTCCTTCTCCGCAAGCCTTATAAGGTACGGAAGAACCTCAGTAATATTGTATAGAGCACTGTCTAATTCGGCAGCTGTGCTTAATATGCCATAAGGATATATATTTGGATCCCTTTCGGTATCATCAATATTGGTTATAACAGGAACTCTGACCCCCATTATATTCCTTGTCTGTACATCCAACCGGATCCTATTCTTAGGATACATAAGGCTTTCTTCAATAATCTGATCTGAAATGGAAGCCCTCGACAGCATAAAATCATTCTGTGCTTCACCAAGCATCCGCTCGCAAATCTGTCTGAGTCTTTTATTTTCCTTCACTATATTCATGAACTGTTTTACAAGTTCATCTCTTTTGTCTTTTAGAAGCTTATGGCCTCTTCTTGCAGTAATTAATCTTTTTTTGAGCCTGTTAAGCTCCATCCTTGTAGGATTTACATTAATCCTGGCCATTGTCTAGTACCTTGAATTTGTCATAGTATTTATTCAGATTAGCATCCCTAACCCTTTTCATTTCACTTCTTGGCAGTTTCACTAACAGTGTCCAGCCTAAATCCAGTGATTCTTCTATAGTCCTGTTTTCATAAAATCCCTGGTTTATATAAATATTCTCAAAGCTTTCTGCAAATTTGGCATACAGTTTGTCGGTTTCAGTCAAAGCGGCTTCTCCTAAAATGATTGCAAGCTCTCTGACTTCCCTTCCTCTTGAATATGCTGCGAAAAGCTGATTCATTACATCTGAATGATCTTCTCTTGTCTTATCTTTCCCTATACCTTTATCCTTTAAACGTGAAAGTGAAGGCATGACATCAATAGGAGGCATTATGGATTTTTTGTTTAACTCTCTGGATAATATAATCTGACCTTCAGTTATGTATCCTGTAAGGTCGGGAATAGGATGAGTCTTGTCATCCTCAGGCATAGATAATATCGGTATTAAAGTTATACTGCCTTTATTCCCTTTTCTTCTTCCAGCCCTCTCATACATAGTCGCAAGGTCTGTATATAAATATCCAGGATAACCTCTTCTTCCTGGAACTTCCTTCTTTGCAGCTGAAACTTCCCTTAAAGCATCTGCGTAATATGTAATATCAGTTAATATGACAAGAACATGCATGTCCTGTTCAAATGCAAGATACTCTGCAGCAGTAAGAGCCATTCTCGGAGTGGAAATCCTTTCAATCGGAGGATCATTCGCCAGATTGATGAACATTACTGTTCTGTCGATAGCACCTGTCTTTTTAAAGTCCTGAATAAAGAAATCTGATTCCTCGAATGTTATACCCATTGTTGCGAAAACTACGACAAAATTAGTGTCTGTATTCAAAACCCTTGCCTGTCTTGCAATCTGTGCAGCAAGCTCGGGATGAGGTAAGCCTGACCCGGAAAATATTGGCAATTTCTGCCCTCTTACCAATGTGTTAAGAGTATCTATAGAAGATATACCTGTCTGAATGAATTCTGAAGGATAATTTCTTGCTGCAGGATTCATCGGTTCACCATTTACATCTACTCTTTTATCTGGAATAATCTGAGGACCGTTATCCATAGGATTTCCCATCCCGTCAAAAACTCTGCCAAGCATATCTTTTGATACAGGCAGGTCAAGGCTCTTTCCTAAAAATCTGACCTTAGAGTCAGCTAGATTTATACCAGCGGAACTTTCAAAGAGCTGTACTACCGCATTGCTTCCATCTATTTCCAGTACTTTGCACTTCCTTATTTCACCATTGGAAAGCTCTATTTCACCTAGTTCATTATATTTGACATTTTCCACATCCTTTACTATCATCAAAGGACCGTATACTTCATTAATAGTCCTGTACTCTTTAATCATGTCTATGCCTCCACTTCAAAAAGATGCTTGAGCTGTGATTCCAATTCATCATCTATCTTACGGAAATGATCGTTAATCTGCGCTTCTTCAACAAGCCTTGCACGTGATATTCTTTCACGGACAGGAAGTTTGAATAACTCATCCAAATCAATCTCCTTTTTTATCAGTTCTTTAGATTTATAATAAAAGTCCATAATTGCCTTTAAAAGCTTATATCTTTTATTCACACTGCAGTAAGTATCATTAGGATGCATTGCATCCTGATAAAGGAAGTCCTCTCTTAACGATCTTGCAGCCTCTAAAACAAGTCTTTCCGATTTGGAAAGCGCATCAATTCCTACAAGCCTTACTATTTCCTGAAGGTTTGCCTCTTCCTGTAAAAGCCTCATTGCATCCTTAGTAAGTTTTGAATAGTCCTTTGCAATGTTATTATCAGACCAGGAATCAAGTTTTGATGAATACAAAGAATAGCTTGTCAGCCAATTTATTGCTGGAAAATGCCTTGCATAAGCTAAAGATGAATCAAGGCTCCAGAATACCTTAACAATTCTCATCGTAGCCTGAGTAACCGGTTCGGAAAGGTCTCCTCCAGGAGGGGATACTGCACCAATTGCAGTAATTGAACCAGCCCGGTCTTCGCTTCCAAAAGTCATAACTTTTCCTGCTCTTTCATAAAACTGAGCTAGACGGGAACCTAAGTAAGCAGGATAACCTTCTTCACCTGGCATTTCCTCAAGCCTTGCAGACATCTCTCTTAATGCTTCTGCCCATCTTGATGTAGAGTCTGCCATGATTGCTACATCATAACCCATATCACGGTAATATTCAGCTATTGTTATACCGGTATATATTGATGCTTCTCTTGCTGCAACAGGCATGTCTGAGGTATTTGCGATAAGGACTGTCCTTTTCATCAGAGGTTCATTGCTTCTAGGGTCCATCAGCTGAGGGAATTCCATTAAAACATCTGTCATTTCATTACCTCTCTCGCCACAGCCTATGTATACGACTATATCAGCATCCGACCACTTAGCAAGCTGATGCTGAACTACAGTTTTACCGCTTCCAAACGGTCCTGGAACTGCCGCAATACCACCTTTTGTTAAAGGGAAAAATGTATCAATGGATCTCTGCCCTGTTACTAATGGAGCATCTGGCGCGAACTTCCTTTTAAATGGACGCTGTCTTCTTACCGGCCATTTTGTAAGCATGCAAATTTCTTTTATTTCATTTCTTTCATTTTGGATTTTTACTACAATTTCGGTTACATTGTAACTGCCTTCTTCTATATGAACAATTTTTCCACTGACATCATAAGGAACCATTATCCTGTGTTCTATTAGTACTGTTTCCTGGACAACTCCTATAATATCTCCAGGTTGAACACTGTCACCAATCTTCTTAACAGGTTTAAAATCCCATTTCTTGTTTCTATCGATACTGGATACGGAAATTCCTCGTTTAATTGTATTGCCGGAAATTTTCCTCATATCTTCTAGAGGTCTTTGTATACCGTCAAATATACCGCCTATTATTCCAGGCGCTAGTTCCACGCTCAAAGGCATGTTTGTCGTTTCAACTGTTTCGCCAGGTCCTAAACCAGAGGTTTCCTCATATACCTGTATGCTGGCTAAATCATCCCTCATCTCAATGATTTCACCAATAAGACCGTATTCGCTGACTTTTACAACGTCAAACATATTCGCATGTTTCATTCCTCCTGCGACTATAAGCGGTCCTGATACTTTAATGATGGTTCCTTTATTCATATATGATTCTCCATTCTATTCGTTTATATTGATGTCCGTTCCGATAGCACGTTCCGTGCATCTTCTTATGTTCATCATGCCAATACCTGTAGTACCTTTCATCCCAGGTATAGCTATAAAAGCAGGCAGAACCTGGTCAGTATATTTATCAATAACTTCACTGTTCTGCTCGTAAACTTCCTCAGTTACAAAAATTACTGCATACTGTTGTTTCTCAAGGGTTTTTACGACATCCTTGAATTCTGATTCTTCAATATTGTAAACCGCAAGCCCTACAGCTTTATATGCCAGTATGTCATCATGACGGCCTATTACAGCAGCTTTATACATAGCACATCCTAAGCCTTTCTTTTGTTTTTTCCTTACTTATTCTGTTTGCTTTTCCCATCATTGCTATTCTTGCATTCTTTATTTCAGTTTCCTTACCCAGCATATACCCTATTACAGGTGAAATTCCCAATGGTTCATATCTGTTGCTTCTTAGAAATGCAGTCATATAATCGTCGCAATTTTTTTCAATATCTCCCTTTTCGAATATTCGGGCATATCTAGTCTTTTTCAAGTATGAATTGAAAAATTGCTCATCTGCTTCAAAAAGCATGCGGTAATCCTCTGCAGGTATATACCCTTTTTGTATAATGGCATAATTTAAAAACTGTTCTTTACGGAAAGCTTTCCTTATCCTAATGAATGCTTTTAAATTCAAAAGATCCGTTTGTATCATCATAAATTCCTTTAAAAACGGGTCACGAGCTTTATCTATCATTTTGTTGAAGTATGTATAATATGCTTTATCCATTACTAAATCAATAAGCTGAGGATCATTTGTCTTTGAAAACTCCTCCATGCTCAAATTAACTGCTTGTGCGAGTTCCTCTGGAAGATATGTGAAATTCCTATTGTGCAGATAATCCTTTAGATCATCGTATTTATAAACACCTGTGTCCAGAGCAATCTCATCATATGGTTTCTTAAGAAATTCTGATTTCAACAATACTTTTAAATTATGTGTATCAAACTTTAAGAAAAAAGCATCAAATATTTCTTTATCGGGTATAATGCTCTTTATGTAAGAATAAAGAGATTTCTGCTCATTATCCAGCATAACCATATAATCTTCATCTTCTTTATATCTGCATTCAACGAGAATTCTGACCGCTTCTTTTATGTCAGGAGCATCTACAAGCCTTAACAGTTTAAGTTCATCCATCATATAGTTTTCTTGTACGCGTACCCTTCCGACAGAGTATGCATATTTAGTTGTGTCTATCAAGACTGGACACCTCTTTCAAAAAGTATCTTCATTACATCCGATTCCAGATCCTGCTTCATATACTTAAGCAGTGATGCGAAAGTAGAGTTAGAGTATATGTTTCCGTTTTTGACAATGACTCCGAAATCATCTTTTATATCCTGATCGCTAAGAAAAACCGAGATATCAGAGGTTAAATCTTTTTGAATATTCTTTATCAGCTGGCTGCCAAAACCTGCCTTATCTTTACCATTCAAGATAATCTCATTCTGTCCTTTTTGCAGGCAGCTGTTAATCAGCTTTGCATATAGGGATAGTTTCTTGGTATCTTCAAGTTCCATAAGCGCTTTATGAGCTTTATCAAACACTTCAGATATCATATCCTGTTTGACTTTCAACAGCTGTTTTTTACCTTCAAGATTCCTGTTTGCCTCTGCTCTCGATATTATGCTTTTAGCTTCATTTTCTGATTCAGAATACTTGGAATGCTGATAATCATGTAGTTTCTCGTCAATGATTCCTCTCATCAGGTCAACTTTCAAAGCTGCTTCATACAGCTTTGAATCTGCCTGTTGTTGAGCATCATTTATTATCTTGTCATATATCCTGTCTATTCCTGGCATTTTATACATTACCTATCATCAATATTGATACTAAGAGCCCGAATATCGCAAAAAGCTCCACCATAAGCGTAAGGACTATTCCCTTAACCATGTCATTGCTTCTTTTTGCAACAATTCCTATGCTGGCTGCTGCAACTTTACCCTGGAAGATTGCAGAAATAAGTCCTACAACTCCTGCAGGAAGAGCCGCGGCCATTAAACTCATGCCATCTGCAAGATCCAAACCACCAAGTTTGCCTATAATCATAAAAGCTACTACGAATCCGTATATTCCCTGTGTGCTTGGCAGCGCTTCCAAAATCATAACCGGTACGAATTTGCTGGAATCTTCTGCAATAACTCCACTTCCTACCTGTCCAGCCATTGCTACTCCTTTGGCTGAACCCGATGCAGCGAGCAGAAAGCAAACTGCTGCTCCTAGTATAGCCAGTACATCACCTAAATTGTTTTCCAATACATACTTCAACATAAAAATGTTCCTCCAAAATTTTATTCCATAATCTTTATATATTTCGTATCCTCAAAAAGAGGAGAATAAGCTATTCCGCCGCCTTCAAAAAATTTATTAAAAAATTCTATATACTGCAGTCTGCTTGAATGCACATACGCTCCAAGAGCGTTTATTGCAAAATTGAATCCATGGCCAACGACAAATATCAGTGTAAATGAGATGACCCCCACTATCGTGAATCCGCCTGATGATCCCATTTGATTTATGATTGTACCGATGACTCCTGTAGCAAGACCCATTGCTAAAAGCCTTGAATAAGACAATACATCTCCCATAAAGGATATAAGGTCATAAAAAGATGCTATACCACCGAAGAGTTTACCGAGTATTCCCTTTTTATGTCTGCCCTGTGTAAGTAATATTGCAGCTGCAGCATATGGGAAAAGCTTTGTTCCAATCGGTGTCAGTGCATTATATATTCCTTCAGGAACGCTTGGTATGTATGAAGAGACCATGAAACATGCTGTTGTGAAGAAAAAGTACCATGGAAGCACATCAAGCACAGCATCAAGGTATTTCTTCTTCTTAATCCTGTTATATCCTTTAATACCATAACCTACATAAATATGTATAATGCCAAGTATTAATGACCACATAAGAAGCCTGTTTGGGTCTTTTATCGGATCAAACCATAATGCTATATCCAAAGATGTATCGGATAAGATTGTAGGAATGAAATTACCAAACCATGAGCCATACAAAGCTCCAACTAAAATCGTTGCTATGCCTGATATGAGCATGAGTTTAATAAACCGGCTGGTTGAAAATTCCAATTTAAATTTGATCAGCACTAATGCACATGCTATAACCATTATTAAGCCATAACCTGCATCTGAAAGCATCATTCCGAAGAAAAGCGCAAAGAATATTGCTGTAACAGGATTAGGATCAGCTTCCCTGCAATTTGGAAGGCTGAACATTTCTGTTACGCCGGATACAGCCTCTCCCATAAATCCATTTTTAAGAAGAACAGGAAACTGCTCATCATCATAAGGATCTCTTAAGATTACGTCACAAATATAGTTTTTTTCGAGTTCATTCGCTATTTTCTCTGCTTTTTCCTTAGGTATCCAGCCATCTATTATGTAACTGTACTTTCCTGAGAGTATCTTATCGTCAACTACTAACAATCCTTTACTTATTGAGAAATGGTCATATACAGCCTGTATTTCACTTATCTTTGATGCATGCTCTTTAAGGCTTTCCTTTGCTTTATCAATTTTTGTTCTGAGCTTTGCTATATCTCTTTTATTGTCTTCTATTATAAAATGAGGTATACCTTCAAAATTATACTCCAAAACAGTAAATCCTATGCTTTTTAAGTATTGTAAAGGCTTTTCCATATCAGATTCATGAAGATATACTGCTACATAAGCATTATTCTTGTCCTTGCTTATCTCTTGTACCTGACATAAAAATCCCCGTTCATCGATCGATTGAATATATGCCTGTGGCTTAATAAACTCAGGTATTGTACCAAGAATAATATTGACTTTATCAGTTTTTAACATATTTATAGGCATGTATAGTTCAGTCCAAGGCATAAGCGAATGGATGTTATTTTCACGCTCGTTTATTTCACTTTTATAATCTTTTATGGAGTTATCAGTTTTAATAATGTCTTCAGCAAATCTAATAATTTTATTGTCATTTTTAGCAATAGCTTCGTAGTGCTTCCTGTCTATATCTTTTCTGACTTTGAACAGTGGTTTTTTTGAAATGTCATACTCTTCAAGAATTGATATTGCTTTAGATAACAAAGACATATCGCTGTCAATTCCTGCCTCAAAATTTCTGTCATATCCTTTTGAAAACACATCCTCGTACTCTGAATCAATTAAAATATCCTGAATGTCAATAACACCGCGTTTCATTAGGAAGGAAAGCATCGGTTTTTTTTCTTTTACAAGACCTGTTATGCAGATTTTCTGCATTTCAACAATTGCCATCTGTCACCTTTTCCATCACTAGCCTGACTGCTTTTTCAATATTTGAGAGAGCAGTGGATTTTAAATCTTCACATTGAGCAGCATATTCTATATCAGCTTTCTGTACAAGTCTTGCAGCATCCTGCTCAGCTATTACAAGTATCTTTTTACATTGATCATCAATTTTTTCAGTACCTTTTCTCTCGTATTCTAAGTTGTCTTTTTCCGCATCATAAATTATTTGTTCTGATTTATTAATTGCAGCTCTTAATAGATCTCCTGCTTTTTCTTCTGCTTCTTTTATCTTATCTAAATATGTTTTCTCCATCATTTGTTCCAATCCTGTATAAATATCAGTTATTTCCCAATTTTGTTCAACAAAAAACATTATATCATATTTGCATTTGCTAATGAATATAAAGAATGCAAATAAAAACAAAACCGGGCTGTTAAAGTCCGGCATTTGGCAGGGAAGACAGGATTTGAACCCGCAACAAACGGTTTTGGAGACCGCTGCTCTACCGATTGAACTACTTCCCTACGTAGCAAATGAGATTATATAGATTTAAGATGCGTATGTCAATATATAATGAAGACGGGTTCAAATAAAGACTATAATTTCTTCTTCTTTAAATTTGTTATCTTCAATGGCTTCAATATATCCAAAAGGATATGTATGCTTTCTGAAGTGATATCCGCACCGCTGTTTGTCAATACTTCGCTCTGCAGCGAGCTTGTTATGCCCAAACACTGCATACCGGCAGCTTTTGCTGCTTTAATACCGCTTATAGTATCTTCACAGACAAGACAGTATGCGGGATTTATCTTCATCCTTTCAGCAGCTAACAGGAAAATATCCGGTTCCGGTTTGTTTCGTGTTACATCATTACCTGTGACAAAAGCATTAAAATCCGTTTCTTCCATTTCTATAGCCTTAATGTTTGAAGTTACCTTCATTATGTCAGCGCCTGATGCTAATGATATCTTATATCCTCTGCTTTTCAGTGTGGTAAGAGTCTCCTTGATGTGCGGGAATAATTTGGCTTCAGTACAGACAAGCATGTCATATATCTCATATGCTCTGTATTTCATTGCATATTGATATTCTACATTATACTTTCTTGCCACATTGCCTATAAAACTGTTTTCCCCCTGGCCCATGTATGGTATGAAATCCCAAGGTTGTGCTTCTACCCCGAATTCCTTCAGTGCCAGTATTGCAGACCTGCTCATAAGCTGCTCTGAATCTATCAGCACTCCATCCATATCGAATATTACCCCTTTGATTGATTTCTCGTTTAAACTCATGCTTCTCCTATTTATGCATAAATTATGAGAGCCAGTATCACTGCTTTTTTACCGCTCTCATTTCTTACCCCGTGACCGCTCATGTTTTTGTTATATACGCAGTCACCTTTTCTTATCGCATATTCCTTCTCGTTATTTTCGTTGTATATCAGAGAACCTTCAAGGACATAAAAAGTTTCACATTCATTCTCGTGAATATGATAACCTATAGAACATCCCGGCATAATTGTAATTGTTGAAAACAAACGGCCTTTTTCATTTAATAATTCTTTTGGCAGCAATTCATTAAACATGATGGTGCCTTGTCCGCCCCTCATGTTTTCTTTATATGACACCTTTTGATCTTGTTTTTTAAATAGCATATATAGATGTTCCTCTGACATACGGCAATTTTCTTTTTCTATTATATATTTCATTATACATTAATTGCAATATTTTTTTCCTATTATTAATTGCATGTGCCATTAAGCTTTGATAATATTAAGAAAACAGCTTCTGGAGGTTACTAATGGAAAACAAATATGTATTCGTTGATTGGTCGTGTGTGGAACCTGGATACGGAACTGTCTGGCCATATTCAAAAACACCTGTTATATCTCCTTATGGTATAAAGATTGAAACACATAAACCTTTTTTAGAGGAAAAGCCCGTGCTTATACCAGATAAACCATGGGAAAGCTCCTGTATTAATGCATATGCTACTTTCATAAAGATAGAGAATAAAGTAAAAGTCTGGTATGAGGTTTTTTCAGAAGCTTCAATGGATGACATGAAAAGTAATCTTGCATACGCCGAATCTGATGATGGAGTCAATTTTGTTAAACCTGATTTGCATATTATGCCATTCAATAATGATTACAATAATAATCTGATTAAAAATGTACATGGAACATGCGTACTGTATGACAAACATGCTGATATATCGCAAAGGTATAAGCTGATATGGGTTCAATACAATCGTGAAAAACCATTTTTTCAAGGATGCTCGATACATGGTGCTGTATCTGCAGACGGAATTCACTGGAATGATATTGAAAAACCTCTTCTCAATAATCCTTCTGATACTCAGAACATACTGGAATACGATGAAGATACAAAACAGTATCTTATATATACTCGCCAGTGTGTGGATTACCCTGTTCCGAGAAGATCTGTTTCTTTATCAAAGAGCAGTACTTTTTCTGATTTTGACGAGCCGGTCATGATTATGCATAATGATCCAAATGATCCCCCAGACTGGGATTATTACACATCAGGATATCACAAATGGCCAGGGGCAAAGAACGCCCATATAATGCTAATGGATGTATATAAAAGGACATCAGACACCTTTGATATCCATCTGCTGACCAGTCGTGACGGAATTATATGGTACCGACCTATGGGGCAGCAGCCTTACATAGATCGGACATCATATAAAGAAAAAGACTTAAGGCTGTCTTCAACAAAAGGCATTATTGATAATGAGGATGGCACATGGTCATTCTATGTTGATGCAAACCCAAATGCCCATAACATACCTCCCGATATTAGGATTAAACAGAGCGGACAGTACAGAAGGGCTGTCATACGTGAAGACGGATTTACATCGGTTACTGCTGATGAATTAGGAGGATTCTATACAATAAAGCTTGATATACAGAGTGACAAGCTAATGATTAATGCG
The DNA here is from genome assembly GCA_012729955.1 of Clostridiaceae bacterium. GTDB lineage: Bacteria > Bacillota > Clostridia > DUPQ01 > DUPQ01 > DUPQ01. Next base: position 57,125 of record JAAYBX010000025.1, on the reverse strand, counting down.
CATATACCGTATGGCGGATGGATTAAAGCATCCATTGTTGACAGGAATACCTGCGAGGAAATACCTGGATTTGAATCTGATTCATGCGATAAACTTGACAGTAATAAAATATGGCAGGCAGTATCATGGAATGGGAAAAGCAGTTTGAATGACCTAAAAGAATGCTCTTACAGGATTAGGTTTGAAATGTTCAAATCAAAAATCTATGCCTTTTCTATATAGATAAGATACTCAGTATTCCCGCTTCCACCTTTTAATACGCATTCAGTCAGTCCTAAATACTTGAAACCTATTGAAGTAAGATGATTTTTTATATTCTCTACGCAGTTTTTTCTTATCTGCTCATCTTTTACTATGCCCTTCTTGCCAATATTCTGCTTTCCAGCCTCAAATTGCGGTTTAATAAGAAAAACAGCTTTCGCTCCTTTTTTCATTACCTTATAGATGCTTGATGAGGTTTTATCTATGGATATAAAGGACAGGTCACATGTAGCGAACTCGAAATAATTGTCTTGTATATACATATCGATGTTTCTTATATCAGTATTCTCCATGCATAATACCCTGCTGTCACTTTTAACTGAAGCATCCATCTGGTTGCTTCCCACATCCACAGAATATACCTTATTCGCTCCTTTTTCGAGCAGCACCTGGGTAAAACCTCCAGTAGATGCTCCTGCATCCAGCACAGTCATACCCTCAATGTTTATTTTAAATACATCAAATGCCTGTAAAAGCTTATATGCTCCCCTGCTGACATACTTTTCATGATAATCCGATTCTATATTATCTTTCCCAAGATCAACAGGATATGAAGGTTTTAGTATAACTCTATTATTAACCCTGACAAATCCTTTTTCGATTATCTGCTGTGCATTTGTCCTGCTTCTGGCCATGGACTTTTCAAATAAAGCAGTATCAAGTCTTTTCATCAAGTATAATTTTAGAAAGTCTTTGAGAAGACATCATATTTTCCTCTAATATGTCTTCAACACATCCTTTCATCTCACAATCCTCATTAATATTAAGGCATACTAGTTTAAACTCATTCTTGCCATTTCCGTAAAGCCATGACTGCAGCCTCTGACCGATAGAGCCGTTATATATAATATCCTCAACGCATAACACATATTTGTATTTTTTTAATACTGCATGCAGACTCTCATATTCTAAAGGATAGATATCAGTGAGTTTCACTACATCGGCAATTGCAATATCTGCTGCATCCACAGCGATTGGGACCATTCTGCCATAGCACAGTATAGCTTTGTCACTGCCTTTTTCATATACTGATATACCGTTTTTATCAGATACATCGATAAAAAGTTTTTTTATATCGTCATGAATCTCATCATAGGGATACCTAATTGCGACACATCCTTCAATATCATATAAAGCTCTGTATAACAGTTTTTTCATATCTTCTTTAGATTCAGGTGCGAGAATTCTCATATTGGGAATTGTAGACAAATATGCGATATCATATATTCCCTGATGGGTCTTACCATATGCATCTGTAATACCTGCTCTGTCCACGCACAGAACCACATTTTTGTTAGTAAGACCTATATCATGAAGCAGCTGGTCATATGACCTTTGCAGAAATGATGAATAAATGACGCATACAGGTTTAATGCCGTTTTTAGCAAGTCCTGCGCTGAAGGTTACAGCATGCTGCTCGCATATGCCTACATCAAAATATCTTTCCTTATGAGTTATACTGAATTCGCTGAGGCCTGAACCTTCTGTCATAGCAGGACATACACATACTATATTTTCGTCCTTTGCAGCCATATCAGTCAGCAGTCTTCCAAAAAGCTCGTTATACATTGGATTTGCAGGCAGTCTTTTTCTTTTTTGTGAACTGTTTTTAATCCCATGAAACTTCACAGGATCCTTTTCTGCCATTTCATACCCTTTACCTTTAGTTGTAATTACATGTAAAAGTTTTGGCCCTTTTACATTCTTTGCCTTGTTTATCATTAATTCCAGGAACTGCTCATCATGTCCGTCAACAGGACCTAAATATCTGATGTCAAGATCCTCGAAAAACATCTTTTGTCCAACGAAAGATTTTAATGCTCTTTTTGTCTTTTGTATAAATCTTATAAATCCTTTACCGCCTCCTGGCAGTTTTTCCACAAAATGCTTGATTTTTAAGTTGGTATCAATGTATGAAGGACGAAGTCTGAGTTTTGAAAGATAACGTGACATAGCTCCAACGTTTCTGCTGATGGACATCTCGTTATCATTCAGGATTATAAGAATATCGGAATCTAAATCCTTTGCATTGTTCAAAGCCTCATACACCATTCCTCCGGCTAAAGCACCATCACCAATAATTGCAACGACCTTACCGTCTGAACCTTTTATCCTTAAAGCCTTTTCTATACCCAAAGCTGCAGAAATGGAGGTACTTGCATGCCCTGTATTGAATGAATCATACCTGCTCTCGCATTCATCAGGAAAGCAGTTTAATCCATTGGCATTACCCATAGTTCGAAGACAATCTTTTCTGCCAGTCAGAATCTTGTGGACATAACTTTGATGGCCTACATCGAAAACAATATGGTCTTTTTCAAGATCCAAGCATCTGTGTAATGCAACAGTCAGTTCGACAACACCAAGATTACTTGCAAGATGCCCGCCATTCATAGTCACAACATCTACAAGCAAAGTTCTAATCTGACCGCATAATGCTTCCATATCCTCTTTATTAATATCCTTTACATCACCGGATGCTTTTATCCTGTCCAAAAGTTCCATTTAATTACTTCATCCTATTATCTAGATATTCAGCCAAAGAACGCAGTTTATCATAACTTCCATCAAAAGGCTGTATAGCTGCTAATGCATTTTTTGTATGCTTATGCAGCTTGATTTCATTTGAGAGGTTTCCTCTTTTTGATATATAAGTGGACTTATTATTTTTTTTGTCGCTATTTTTTGGTTTTCCTGTTTTCTCATTAATATCAGTTTTATCCAGAAAATCATCCCTCAACTGGAAGGCTATACCCAAATTTTCAGCATAATCATTTAATCTTTTTAATATACTTTTATTAGCTCCTGCCATTATAGCAGCAGAGACAACAGAAGTCTTTATCAAAGCACCTGTTTTTAATGAGTACATTTTCAATATATCTTTTACGCATTCTGGCTTGTTCATATCCAGAACCTGCCCGCCTACCATTCCTTCATATCCTGAAGCTTTGGAAATATCTCTTGCTGCGGCAATATCTTTTACGGTGGAAGCATAATCAAGCATTGTTTCAAATGATAGATTCAATAACGCGTCTCCCGCCAGAATAGCATATGCCTGACCATATTTAATGTGACTTGTGGGCTGCCCTCTTCGATAGTCATCATCATCCATCGGAGGTAAATCATCATGTATTAGTGAATAAGTGTGTATCATTTCAATTGATGATGCATATGCTATATGTTTTTTCGAAATTTCTACATTAAGAGCATTAAGAGTCATGAGAAAAAGAACTGGGCGTATTCTTTTACCGCCTGCATTTATGCTGTAAAGACAGGCTTCTTTTATAATATCTGGTGCTTTGCTTTCGTTTATCCGATTATTAATAAATACAGTGACCTGATTTCCGTATTCTTTTATAAATGCATCCAAGCCTGTCATTTATTCTAGTTCCTTTTGTTCGATTTTATCAGTAACTACCATTTTCTCTCTGGCTTTATCCAGTTTCTCATTTAGCAGTTTGATTAACTCCTGCCCTTCAGTGTATGTCTTTACTGCCTGTTCAAGCGATAGTTCGCCTTTTTCCAGTAACTCAACTTTTTTTTCCAATTCTTTGTAAAGCTCGTTGAAATCCTTGTTATTCATCTTGTACCGCCTTTTCTACCACGCTTCTAATTTTTCCATTATGAAGAGTAGTTAATATAACATCGCTATTTCTCAGATTCGATGCATTTTTTATAACATTTCCCCTGTCATCAGTTGTAATACTGTATCCTCTTGATAATACTGAAAAAGGATTCATGGCATTTAATTTATGTATTGATGTTTGAAGTTTATATGTGACCTTATCCAGATATAATTTTGAAAAAGTAAAAAATCTATTAGTAAGGTTATCCAGGTTCATAGAAAGTATATTCGTATATTCATCAGGTCTTTTCATTACAGGCCTTTGAGATAAATTTAAAACTTTTTCAGAAAGAGACATGATTAATTTGAGGTATGAAGATTCGAGATTTTCTTTTTGGGATAGAATATCTTTTTCAAGACGTGTTTTTTCTGGGATTACCATCGAAGCTGCAGCTGTCGGTGTTGCTGCTCTTGCGTCTGCAACAAAATCTGCAATAGTAAAATCAGTTTCATGTCCTACTGCAGATATTACAGGAATCTTACTATAATAAATCGCATAAGCTAACTCTTCTTCATTGAATGGCCATAAGTCTTCAACAGAGCCTCCTCCTCTTGCGATTATTATGACATCTGCATTCATATGCTCATTAAAATATGACAATCCTTCGATTATGGTCTTGTGAGCTCCTGTACCTTGAACGGTCGCAGGATACAGGATAAATCCATAGTTTGGAAATCTGCCAGAAAGGATATTCCTTATGTCCTGCAGTACAGCTCCTGTGCTGGAAGTTATGACTCCGATAGTTTCAGGCAGATAAGGAAGCGCTCTCTTCCTCTGAATATCAAAAAGACCTTCCTCAGATAACTTTTTCTTTAGTTTTTCGAATTTTACAAAAAGATCACCAGCACCGCTTTCCAACATGTTTGTAACAATTATCTGACACTGTCCGGTTTTTTCATAAAAAGAAAGATATCCGTAAACAGATACCTTAATGCCGTCTGCAGGTTTGAATTTTAAGTTTTTTGTGTTTCCAGCAAACATTACACAGCGTATTGAGCATTTATCATCCTTTATGGAAAAGTATATGTGTCCTGAGTAATGAATCGTGCAATTAGATATTTCTCCTTCAACGTTCAGACTTTCCAATACATCATCGGAAGTTATCAGCTTGTTAATATATTCATTAAGCTGAGATACAGTCAGAGATCTGTCCATCATTGTTCTCCGTTTTGGATATTTGCAAGTACCGCATTAATATATTTTCCAGCATCATCACTGCCATATGCTTTGGCAAGCTCCACAGCTTCATTGATTGCTACAGATTTGGGCACATCATCAAGATTCATTATCTCATAATATGCCAGCCTCATGATTGCCAGTTCTACTTTAGGAATTCTTTCAATTCGCCAGCTCTTTGCAAGGTATAAAGATATGACTGAGTCAATATCCTTACTGTTTTCATTGATATACCTTATGGCACTTTTTATGTAATCCTTGGATGCGTTATCGACTTCATTATCAATGAAATACTGATCCATCTGTTCATTTATATCATCGTTATTTATCTGTATCTGGTAAACAAGCTTAAACGCATGTTCCCTTGTTTTTCTTCTTCCCATAGCAATTCCCTATTCTAACTTATTCCGGCTATTCCGTCAACAAAAACTCTGATGTTATTTAAATCTATGCCTGTGCCTTTAAGGATTTTTTCTTTGACAGTATTCTGAATCTTTGATGATATTTCTGGTATCAGAACAGAAGGCATTACCTTTACATATACATCCATACCTACCTGAGAATCTTTTAAATTCACCTTAGTCCTTATGTCTGTAACCGTATCAAACTGAGCAACTTCCATTTTTGCTAAAGCCTCTAAAGAATACACTGCAATGCTTATCTGCCCTGTCTGTGTTGTTATGTTCACAGTTTCGGCAGGTTTTTCTTCTTTGCGCATTATAGACCAGATAAAGAAAGTTTCAAATGCTAAAATCATGAATGCAGCCAGAAAAACAAGACCTCTTTGTGCGGAAAAAAACTTGGCATCAACAAAATCCTCAAAAGCTTTTTCAAAATCCATTGGATCTAAACATGCATATATCACAATAATACAGATAAAAATAACCAATATGATGTTTACTGCATAAAAAAGATTCTTAGCCTTTTTTAATACTTTCATTTCAGGTCCTCCTTAGGTTTATATATATTTACACCCTGGACATGGATATTAACCTCGACAACTTTACTGCCGGTCATCTTTTCAACCATTTTTTTTACTTTCTCCTGTATGCTCCATGCGACTTCAGGTATCCTGACCCCTAATTCCACTATAACATAAATATTGACATGAATACCTTCTTCATCAGTCTCTATTTTTACGCCTTTTGAAAGGTTTTTAATTCCCAATGCCTGTGCAAGTTCGCCGGTAATTCCGCCGCTCATTGCATATACGCCATCTTCTTCCATAGCCGCAATTCCCGCTAAGATGGCTATAACCTCATTAGTGACCTTAAGCTGGCCTAAGGCTGTTTCAAGCCCGTTAATTTTCAGAACATCATCACCCATCACATACCTCATATGTAATTATACATTTTGAACGGTATATTTACAATATAACAGAAGCTAATTAGTCGCAGTAGTCCGGTCTGGGGTATTTCGGAGAAAAACACTCAGTGTTAACAGACTGAGGATTAAATATTTCACGCAAATTACCTTCAACTATCTCTTTTAGGACTGTAGGTGAAGATGATATCCTTGCATTTATAATTATATTGAATGCATCATGTTTAAAGGTCATTTCATTGCTTTTTGATATTTCACCGTCATCAGAGGTAACGCTTGCTTTATAGAAATCATTATCTGCCACCGCATAGCATTTCATGTGCGCTATAGAGCAACCTGACTTAACCAGTTCCTTACTGACAGTTAACATATATTCATCCATCAATAAATTAACATCAGCGTCTTCATCATATCTTATGAAGGCATTGGAATTCAACCAGCTTAAAGAAGATTCGATATTTTTGAATTTCGTGTAATCGACATCTATTCCAGTTCTTTCTATAAATGAGCCATTTATAACGAAATTCCTAACATCACTTATGTATTCACTCTGCAGTGCTGATATGCATTTTACGTCAGTGTTTTTATATTTCCTCTTTAGAAATTCGGAAAGCTCAAGCTGTTCTGATTCTGATATCATGTCGCGTTTATTAATCAGTATCAAATCGGCTTCTTCCAATTGCTTGGAAAACAGATATGATACCGGTGTCATATAATTACTGTTAGTATCGCTTAGCATTAGCTGCCTTACCCGTTTTGGATCTGCAAGAACAACAAGTGGAGATAAAGCATAACCTTCATTAAATGACTTAAGCATTACAGCTCTGTCATTAATAAAGGGTTTGAATATGGTTGCTACAAGGTTAATTGCGGAACCTACTGGCTCCAGCAATAAAACATCCACTGCCTTTTGATCTTTAAATTGAACTAGTTTCGATGCGAGTTCGTCAAAAAAACAGCAAAAGCATTTACCCTTTACTGACATAACATCCAGCCCATTTGCCTTAAGGAATCTTGCATCTATAAGATCACTTCCCTGGTCATTAGTGACTATACCAACTGTTTTACCTTGCTCTATAAGGCTTTTTGCAAGATTCAGTATAAGGGTTGTCTTGCCAGATCCTAAAAATCCTCCGATAACCGCGACTTTTGTCTTTTCCATGTCATCTCCTAATATCTATATATGATTTCAACTGTCTTCTATGAAGAATATTCCCGCAGGTTATCTGTTCATCATTTATTAAAACTGCTGGAAAAATCTCTACTTCCAGACCTTGTATCTTTCGTATTTCTTCAGGTTTCTCAATTATTGTTATGATAAAATCCACATCAGGGTATTCAGGCTTAATTTTCTCAAATAAACTGATCATCAGATCGCTGACGATTATACACGACTGACATGGATTTTTCATTTCAACCAGTTGTACTGTCATTATTTCTTTAATTCAACTGCCTTTAAAATAGTTTCTCTTAATTCCTTGACACTTGGAACAAGGCTTATGTACTTAATCTGTCCATCGATAACTATTGTGGGTATGTTTGATACTCCAAGCTTCATCATGAATACAACCGATTCTTTGTCTTTTATCTTGTGTTCTACATAAGCGACTTTATCAGATAATCCTTCACAGGCAGCTTTGACAGCTTCCATCATATACTGGCATGGAGCACATGAAGCTGAATCAAGTGTAATAACGTCTATTATTACTTTTTTCTCGGCTTTATAGTCAGGTAACTCAACAACAATACCGTCAAGAGCAGACTCGCTCACGATTGATTCTGGCATTTCTCCATGGGCAACTGCTGCAATAGCAAGAACGTTTTCAACCGGTGTTGCATATGGCATGTCACAGCCAGGAGATAATATATATCCTTTTGTCCCACCAATACTCATACAGTTTAAAGCATCATTAATATTATCCTGTACTGATCCAAAAAGCATTGTAACTGTAAGCTTGATATTTCCACCTACAGATACTCCCCTCTTTTTGCATATGTCAATGACATACTCAAGAGGAATATTCTCATCAATTGATATATTGTCACATTTGCAACGGCTCATAACTTCAATGTTCTTCTTAGCGTCTCCGCAAACAAACAAGGATGAAAGCCTGTTTCTGGTTCTTATATGGTCAAATATCTCGACAGCATATGGCAATACAAATTCCTCAAAACTGTCTGGTGAAATCTGGCTTGTCATAGGATCAACAACTGCTATGATGTCACAGCCTGCATCAATATACATGTCTGCGCATGCTATACATACATCCTTACAGAAATCCAAAACTTCCATGACATGGTCCGGATCATCTATCATTTCATAGAATATTTCCGTTCCCATAAGGTGTAATGCAAGTGTATAAGGTCCAGTTATAAGTCCGTACATTGCAATATCATTTCCAAGTTCTTCACATAATCTTTTTGCAGACTCCATTACCAGCTTGAATCTTCCATCATTAACAGTAGGGATCTTCAGCTGTTCAAGCTTTACACCATCTTCAAGCGGATGAGTTACCACAGAAGGCGGATTATCCTTGGCATATCTTAATTTGCAGCCCAGAGCTTCTGCTTCAAGCTGCAGATCGAAAAGAACAGGAATACCATCAGGCCTGTAAAGGTCTACTGCTTTTTTAACTCCTTCAACTATGAGGTCGCTATCTTTAAAAAACATTTCAGCAGTGACATTTTCTAATAGTGAAGCCGCATGGCATCCTACGAATGGCACCCAGGGAGCTCTTTCTGTCTGTTTATTCATTATGGCGTCAAGTACAAGCTGTTTATTGTTCATTTTCTGTATCCTTTCACAGTTATATTAAAATCATATATATATATTCCTACTAAGTCAATAGGAATTGTATATTGCTCCAAATTTATTAATCCGGTATATCAGCAAATCGAAAGACCATTCATCTACTTTGTAAGTCTTTTCCCATTCGAAACCGAGCTTGGAATATAGTGAGCATGCAGCTGCATTCTCGCTATCAACAAGAACAGATAATTCTTTATATCCATTCACAGATAACTGTTCTATCAGATGCTTTATTAGTACAGTTGCTATCTTTTTATTCCTGTAATCCTCTTTCACAAATAATCCTGACAGATAAGCTCTTTGGTTTTCAACTGTTGCCGCTTTATCTTCAGATTTATATGTTACTGTGACATCAGCTATGCATTCATTGTTTATAAATACCGCATAACAGTCATCTTTTTTATCCTGAACACGTTTACAGCGTTCAATAAAATCCTCATCTTCTTTAATATGTCCCCTGAGATTTTCAATAAGTTTAAACGTATCAGTATTAAGCTTCTGTATTGTATAATCCATGTCAGATTATTATCATTTCTTTATTAGAATGATTTAGAGGGTAACAGCCTCCCTTTTCAACAACAACAGTATTCTCAATCCGTACACCACCCAAATCAGGTATATAAATTCCCGGTTCGACAGTTACTGTCATGTTGCTTTTAAGCACAGCTTTGCTTTTAACTGAAAGTCTTGGCTCTTCATGTATAAGCAAGCCTACACCATGTCCTGTACTATGCCCGAAATAATTGCCATATCCTTCTATTTCAATTATATCTCTTGCTACTTTGTCAGCATTGAATCCAGATACACCTTCTTTGACATAGTCCTGTGCTTCCTTTTGCGCTTTGTAGACAATGTTATAGATCTTTATCATTTCCGCAGATGGAGAACCTATAAAAAAAGTTCTTGTCATATCTGAGCAGTAACCTTTATAATTTGCTCCAAAATCCAATGTGACTGTGTCATGATTCATTAGTTTTTTACTGTCAGGCACACCATGAGGCATACTTGTTTTTTTACCGGAAACAGCTATTGTATCAAAAGCAGGAAATGATGCTCCGTTCTTCTTCATCACATACTCTAATTCTGCTGCGACTTCAATTTCCGACATGCCGATCTTTACTGTTTTTAAAATATGGTTAAAAGCGATATCCGCAATAGCAGCGGCTTTTGACATAAATGACAGCTCAGTTTCATCTTTAACTGAGCGTATGGCAAGCATCTGATCAGAAATATCATAATACACACAGTCTTTTAAACCTTGCTTTAATGTCTCAAAGTATCCATATGGTACTGTATTCTCGTACCCTATACGTAATCCTTTACTAGTAAAAAGCTTTGATAACAAAGCAACTATACTTTTTACGCCTTCTTCAATCAGAACCACTTCATAACCGTATGCAGATAAGGAAGAAGCTGTCTCAATATATCGAAAATCGGTTGCAAAGTATGCTTTTTTGCGTGTGAATACCAATATGCTGTCTGTTCCGGAAAAAGATGAGAGATACATTGTATTATCCCTTGATGTTATAATTACTCCATCCAGATCCTTTTGCTCAATTATATTTATCAGAGAACTTACTCTTTTATCATACATATATTCCCTCCATTAATCATTCTTTCCGTATTGCTCATACATTATTTTACTTTTCAATGAATCAGTGGCCATCATGTCATCTGATTCGCATATTATAACAGGCTGTAAATCATATTTATACAACACGGGTATAAAATCTTTGAAATACGGGCCGAACTTTTCATCTTCGAATGTGAGATGTTTTTTTTCACCGCCTTGAGTATACTCAATCTGTGAAAAATGCATATGCATTTTCTTTGTTCTTTCCAGACCTATTCCGTCAATCAGTTTGAGTATTACTTTTTCATAATCTTCAGATGTTTTAAGACTTCCATGGGTTCTTGCATTGAGATGACCGAAATCCACCGTAGGTAATATCCTTTCATCATTTGCGCAAAGATAAATAATTTCATCAAGATTACCCAGCTGATTTATTTTACCCATTACCTCGGGACAGAATATGACTGATTCATCATTAATGCTATCTAAAAAGTCCTTTAGAAAATGATGTGCCCTTATGGTCGCATTCTCTCGCGTATCACCCATGAAAGAACCTGGATGGACGCACACCCTTACAGCTCCCATCTGCTTTGCAGCAATATATGAATTTCTCATGTGCATAAGGGAGCTCTTTATTTTTTCTGGTTCAACTGTTGCCATATTAATGAAGTAAGGAGCATGAAGAGACAATGCTATACCAAATCTTTTAGCATGTTCACCAATTCTATTCGCAGCTTCTTCTTTTATATTGACACCTCTTCCGCATTGGTACTCATAGGCATTCAAACCCATGTTTTTCAGCCATTCCATTGCCTCAAAAGTGTTTTTATATCCTTGGTCGTAAAAAGAGGTTTCGTTACCTGCTGGTCCGAATCTTATCATATTTCTTTAATCCTTTTTTCATATTTTATAAGTATCTTATTTTCAAATATTCTTTTTAGCCGGACATTCCATGATTCATGATCATTTATTCTCTTTGTCAGAATTGTCAAAAAGCCTGCTTTTCTGCCACCTTTGATATCCGTAAAAAGCTGGTCTCCTATCATCGCACATTTATTTGCCGGAAGATTTAACATCAGCAATACCTTGTCAAACCCTTTTTTATAAGGCTTGAATGCCCTATACACATATTCTAACCCGAAACGACCAGCAATTAAAGCAGTTCTTTTTTTTGAGGCATTTGATGAAATGCACAATGAAAAACCCATATTTTGCAAATCTTTAATTAAGGTAAAGGCTTTGTTGTGTATTGTATCGTTATACATCTCAGTTAATGTGTTATCAATGTCAAAACATAGGCCTCTAATTCCCATTTCATACAGTTTTTTATAGTTAATGTCTAATATTCCTTCTGCTATATAATCTGGTAAATATTTATACATGAAATTCCTCAAAAACATTTTGCAATTATTTGTAATTGCTTTTATATTTTAGTATAATATACTGAAAATAAAATTAAGGCAAGGACATGAGTATGAATATTTCCATCAAACTGACCGGGCAACCAAAAACAAAACCAGACGAGAATAAACTATCCTTTGGAAAGCAGTTCACAGATCATATGTTTCTGATGAATTATGATTCTGAAAAAGGCTGGCATAATCCAAGGATTGAACCATACGGACCTCTATCCATTGATCCTTCAACAAATGTACTCCATTATGGCCAAGGCGTTTTTGAAGGATTGAAAGCTTATAGGACGAAAGAGAATAAAGTACTGTTATTCCGTCCTGATGAGAATGCAAAGAGACTTAAATCATCATGCGAAAGATTATGTATACCTCCGATTGATCAAGATGATGTTGTGGAAGCTATAGTAAGTCTTGTCAAAACAGATATTGACTGGGTACCGTCATCAGCAGGAACCTCGTTGTATATCCGTCCTTTCATAATATCGACAGATCCTTTCTTAGGAGTGCATCCTTCTCATACATATCTTTTCATGATCATACTTAGTCCTGTTGGCCCATATTATCCGACCGGACTTAATCCGACCAGCATTTATGTTGAAGACTTTTACAAACGTGCTTCCAAAGGCGGAATGGGACATGTCAAGACAATGGGTAATTATGCAGCAAGTCTTATCGCTCAGGAAAAAGCGATTAAACTTAATTGCATACAGACTTTATGGCTTGATGCGCATGAAGGAAGATATATTGAGGAAGTAGGCGCAATGAATGTATTCTTCGTTATAGGCGATAAGGTGGTTACCCCTGAATTATCAGGAAGCATATTGCCAGGAATAACAAGGAAAAGCACGCTTGAGATCGCTAAGTCATTAGGTTATAAGACGGAGGAAAGAAAAATAACAATTGACGAGGTTATTGAAGCGTTGGAAAGCAGTGAGATGAAAGAATGTTTCGGTACTGGAACTGCCGCAGTCATATCGCCTGTCGGTGAACTTATATACAAAGACATACGCCACACTATTAATAATAACAAAATCGGTACAATATCACAGACACTTTATGATACACTTACAGGAATACAGTATGGAACAATAAAAGACACAAGAGGCTGGACTGTTGAAGTGTAGCAACCTGCTTTTTTTGTGATTAACTGAAAATACAAAAAGCTGCCCGTAACAAATAAAGGCAGCTTTTATTTTTTTCTATTACTCAATCATTAATAACAACAGAATTAGCTGACACATACTCCATTATCTTATTAAGCAGTATGCTGTTTGTAATTGACTCTTTGTCATAATCCTTCAAAAAGTCATCTGTATTGTCATAGCCATAGTATTGAGCATAGTTATCATATCCTTCGTCAAGCTCGTTAGCACTTAATTTAATTTTTTCAAGCATGGCTATAGCCTGAGATATCATTTCCTGTTTCACTCCGTCGCGCGCGCTTTCCAGATTCGTCTGATTAAACTCCTCTTCTGTCTGCCCTAATGCATCCATGCAGAATTCATTAAAAGAGGAATACCCGTAATATGCCATGTAGTATTCATAATATTCACGTATAGAATCAACTCTTTTCTGAACAGTATCAGGATATTTCTTCACAACAGTGTTATCAAGCACCATTTTCCATGCCGCTTGTGTTTTTTTGTAATTATATATCTCTTTTTTCAAATATTCGTTATATTCATCTACAGTATTATATCCATTATCTATGTTCTTAATAAACTCATCGTTATATTCTGGCAGAACACGTCTTGTGACTTTATTCACAACAACCTGGAAACGAACTTCTTTTCCAGCAAATGCTGATACATTATTATCTTTGTCCTTATAATCTGTGGGGAATGTTAGATTCAATACAACCGGCTGTCCGATAAATGCTCCTATGAGTCCTTCTTCAAACCCCGGTATAAATAAGTTTGATCCTATTTCTAAATCATATCCCGTTGCTGCGCCTCCTTCAAAAGGCATATCATCCACAGTACCTGAGTAATCGATATTTGCAATATCCTTAATCTGAACTGTTCCCTCATCAAAAACTACATTGTCCGCATACTTATCCAGTAAAAGATTTATTTCATTTTCCATGTCTTGGGCAGTAACAGCAATAAGGCTATAATCAAGCTGTAGATTCATATATTCTCCAAGCTCGATATATCTGCTGTTCTTGTATGGGCTGCAACCTGTAAGCATTATTGCGCCAATAATAAAAAGCAATGTGATTTTTATAATTCTATTTTGATTCTTCTTACTACTTTTCATAAATATATCCTTTAATGAATTTTATCTCACTATAAGCCAGTGGAATTTCCTTTTTCGTCTGTTTCATTAAAACAGTAAAAATCAATTGCATCCCATATCTCGTCAATACCTCTTTTTGTTGATGATGAAGTTAAGATAAAAGGAGTGTCTGGGTCTATATTAAGCATCTTCGCTATTTTCCCTGCTCTTGTAATACTTTGAGACTTTGACAGTTTATCGCATTTATTCACTGAAAGGATAAAAGGAAGATGAGAAGAGTTTAAAAATTTTATCATCTGCAAATCATCATCTGTGGGGTCATGACGTATGTCAAGTATCTGTATGACAAGTTTAATATTCGTCCTTTGATTTAAGAACTGTTCTGCAAGCTTTCCGTATGTTTCGGATATCTGTTTTGAAGCTTTGGAAAATCCATAACCAGGCAGGTCCACCATCCTTATGATACCGTTCACATCATAAAAATTTATAAGTCTGGTTTTACCAGGAGCAGATCCTGAATATGCAAGATTCTTCCTGTTGCATAAGGCATTTATAAGGCTGGATTTGCCGACATTAGATTTACCGGAGAATACAACCTCAGGTATATCATCATCTGGCCACTGCTCTGCTTTTGCAGCACTAATTATAAATTTTGAATCTTTTACTAACAAACCAGCTCTCCTTTTTTGTTATTATACATTATTTGTTCCTGATTTCATACTTTACAGTTTCCCCGAGCAAAAAAAAAGCGGATAACCGCTTAATTTTTAAATCAGATTCAAATTCTAATATTCTCCTGCTGTGTTGTCACATCCTAGAACATGGACAAGCTTATGCTTTACTATCTGCTTGATATTCTCTCTTGCAGGTTTTAGATACTCTCTTGGATCGAAATGGTCTGGATATAATGCGAAATGCTCTCTTATTGATGCTGTCATAGCAAGCCTTAAATCCGAGTCAATATTAATTTTACATACTGCCATACCTGCAGCTTTTCTTAACATATCCTCAGGTACGCCCTGTGCGCCAGGCATTCTGCCACCGTATTTATTTATCATTTCCACAAATTCTGGAATGACTGATGATGCGCCATGTAACACTATCGGGAAATTAGGCAGTCTTTTCTGAACTTCTTCAAGAATATCAAATCTTAATTTGGCTGCACCCTGGAATTTATATGCCCCGTGGCTTGTGCCTATCGCGATTGCCAGTGAATCTACTCCTGTTTTAGCAACAAATTCAGCCACCTGGTCAGGATCAGTATAGGATGAATCCTCTTTGCTGACCTTGACATCATCTTCAACTCCGGCTAATCTGCCCAATTCAGCTTCTACCACAACACCTCTGTCATGTGCATATTCAACTACTCTTTTTGTTTCTTTTATGTTGTCTTCGAATGAATGGTGTGACCCATCTATCATGACAGAAGTAAAACCGCCGTCTATACATGATTTGCATGTTTCAAAGCTGTCGCCGTGGTCAAGATGAACACATATTGGAAGCCCTGTATCTTCAATAGCCGCTTCAATCAGTTTCATAAGATAAACATGTTTTGCATATTTTCTAGCTCCTGCAGAAACCTGAAGGATTAAAGGTGCCTGAACTTCTTTAGCAGCCTCTGTTATGCCCTGGATAATTTCCATATTGTTTACATTGAAAGCGCCAATCGCATATCCGCCTTTGTAGGCCTTTTCGAACATTTTTTTTGATGTTATAAGTGCCATGTCTGTATCTCCTTTTTATTTTTTCACTAATACTTTTTTAAGTTTTGCAAATTTCGGAAGCCCGTCTTCAAAAGGCAGCTCAGAATCGCCCTGTATTAAAGGAAGCGCATAATCAATAAATTCCTGCTTCAGAAAATTCCTTTCGTCATTCAACCAATCTGAAGGAACAGTTTTTTCAGTGTTTGCCGCATCAGCAAGCGATACAAGAATAGTTTTCCCTACATACTTGCCATCCACATAGGTTCTTTCAAATCCTATCATGTAATCAGTATGTCCGTTAACTGCAGCTTTTACTGCTTCTTTCCCGGCAAGAAATGCTTCTTCTATATCAGTTTTTGATCCTATATGGGCTGCACAACGCTGCATAAGGCTGAACTCTATTGATCTTACTTTACACTTGAATTCATTTTTAACTATGTCACCAAGAACTGAAGCTGCTCCGCCAAGCTGAGCATGTCCGAAAGCATCTTTTGCGAGAGACTGAGTCATTTCAGCTATGTATCTTCCCTGTGAATCCTTGCATCCTTCAGAAACTGCTACAATAACTTTATGGTCTGCTTTGCTTTCGTAAACTTTTTTGACATCAGAAAGAAATTTTTCAATTGTGAAGGGAACTTCTGGAAGGTATATCAGGTCTGGACCAGCTCCTTTGTATGCTGCGAGCATGCTTGCTGCAGTTAACCATCCTGCATTTCTTCCCATTATTTCGATTATC
This sequence comes from Clostridiaceae bacterium, assembly GCA_012729955.1. Classification (GTDB taxonomy): domain Bacteria; phylum Bacillota; class Clostridia; order DUPQ01; family DUPQ01; genus DUPQ01. Next base: position 40,268 of record JAAYBX010000025.1, on the reverse strand, counting down.
GTTATCATTGGAGTATCATACACATTTGCATCATGATAAACCTCCATAATTGTTGTTGCCACATATTTTGCCGCAGAACCGTACCCTGGGCAATGATCTGTCACTGAAAGGTCATTATCTATAGTTTTCGGTACACCGATGACTCTGCATTCATAACCTGATTTAGCCATGAATTTGCTAATCTTATTGCATGTATCCATAGAGTCATTCCCCCCATTATAGAAGAAATATCTTATATTATATTTCCTGAAAACTTCAAGCAGTCTTTTATAATCGGTATCATCAACATCCGCATTCTTAAGCTTATATCTTACAGAACCCAGTGCAGATGAAGGTGTAGTTTTAAGCAGGTCTAACTGTTCCTGTGTTTCTTTTGAAATATCATAAAATTCTTCATTCAGAATACCTCTGATTCCATGTGCAGCTCCATACACTGCTGTAATGCTTTCTTCTTTAAGCGCTTGCTGGAAAACACCAGATGCGCTTGCATTAATTACTGACGTTGGTCCGCCTGATTGTCCGAAAATCGCGGCTCCTTTTAACATTGCCATTTGTTTACCTCCATGACCTAAATATCTAAGTTATAATAACATAATAATTTTCATAATACAATATTGTGCTTTTGTGAAATATGCTTAAGAAGATAAGGTAAATACATAACAAGACCCTTTATTTCAGCATAATTATCCTGTATATCGCATAACCGACAGCTAATACAAGCAGCCCTATCGCTATCAATTCCCTTATTCTGCCATTCTTGGTTATATCCTTCTTAAAAATCAGGATACCTATTGAAATTAAAATACCAACAATTGCGATACCAAGTAACGAATAACTTCTAAAAACAGGATTATCTGATATCATCATCATGAATATGTAAACGAATATAAGCAGATAATCAATTATGTTTCTTTTATCAGTAGGATTGTTGTTCATGAAAATAACCTTTCTTTGTATTTATCTAATTGTAAAAGAAGAAGCATTCCCAGACCCATACATGATACTATCTGCCCGGCAGCCACTGATGCGACAGCAAGCCAGTAATCCATTCCGTAATACACATTCAATACATAGCCTACCACAAACATATTTATTACTATGGGAGGTATAGGTGCCAGCCATTTATTCTTCACTTTGTACGTCAGATAAGCTGCAACAAGTGTAGCTAGTGATCCAAGAACTATATCAAGTATTCCAGCACCGCCGATAATGTTTGCAAGCATGCAGCCGACAAAAAGACCATAAATTGCGGATGATGTAAAATATGGAAGAACAGTCAGTGCTTCTGCCACTCTTATCTGAACTGTTCCGAAACTTATCGGCATAAACATAAATACAAGCGCACAGTACAGGGCAGCTATCAGGGCTGGTATTATTACATACTTTTTCAGCATGCAGCCTCCTTCTTATCTTCGAAAGTATATCACAGCACCACTTAATTGTGAACTTTTTGTTACATTACAGCATCTAATAGAAGTGCATAAACAGGTAACTGATATTAAAATACCTGTAAATCACAGCAAAAACAGGGGTTTTACATGATTGTAGTGTGTATAATGTAAACATTCTGTGAATAAATTAAATATCATGTTTTTTTGTGGTAAAATTAGTGCATTAAAAACCAAATTCCAAGGAGATCGTATGAATAACTTAGTATCATTGTTTAAATCGATAGACGTTTCAGGAAAATTAGTGATTGTACTCATCCTGGTTGTTTTCTTAGCCGCATTCGCAATCAACCTTCTTATCAAACTTCAGTATCTGAAGTTAAGCAAGCAGATAAACAACCGGCAGAACAGGCGTGCAGGAACATTTAAGAACGAGATGCTTAATGAGATTGTACAGGATTACAAAATTGCAGGTGAGATCAACAGCAATAATGTAAATACTCAGGCTATCATTGAAAAGAACTTTGAAGAGCATATGAAACTTAGTTCTTTCGGTGAGACATTCGTAAGAAAAAGCCAGGCAATGATGGTCACATTAGGACTCTTGGGTACATTCATAGGGCTTACAATTTCAGTCAGTGAGCTTGTTAATGTACTTCTACAGGATATTGGATCTTCCTCTATGGACTGGAATGAGATACTTGTAAGGCTTGCAGGTGCCGCTAAAGGAATGGGCGCTGCCTTCACAACCAGCCTTGTGGGACTTTTCGGTTCTGTTATTCTTAACTTCACACTAATCGCAATTGATTGCGAAGACCAGAAAAGATCACTAATGATCGACATAGAAGAATACCTTGATAATAATATCGCAGTGCTTATTGCAAAAGATAAAGAAACCGAGTATACGATGATGAACAGGATACTTAAGGATACTTTTGTAGAATTCGGTACAAAAATCGAAGATACTCTCAAACAGACAATTGAATCCTTTGCTGACAAACTTACGAATGTCGTCATGGATGTCTCAGTCTCATCGCAAGCTCTTGACACTACAGTAGAAAGATTTGACAGTGCGATATCCACATTAGCTGTTGCTATGAAAGATATGTCGGATTTCAACCTTAATCTTAAAGAGAATGTTGATAAGATGGATGTATCCTTTATAAAGATGAGCGAATCATTATCTGATTCTGCTAACCTCATAATGAAAAACTATGATGCAATCAGGGTATTTGCCGATGATGTCAAGAATGCTGCAGGACAGATGGCTGTCTCAAACAAGGAGACTATGGAAGAACTTGCTACCCTGGCAGTCCAGGTAGACCAGACTGTTACTGCTCTAATGCAGCTGACAGATACTATGAAACAGTCCAGCGAGGAGAATGCCGCATCGTTCAATAATATGAAAGATGCATTTGAAAAAGCTATAATAGCTACCTCTATGGAAGTTGCTTCCTTGACTGATAAAATTAAAAATTCATTTGAAGAAGCTCTAAGGGAAAGCAGTGACTTAATCGCTGAGAAGACCGCTTCTACAATGGAAAAATCCATGGCTAATGTCGCAAAAATGTCTGAATCTTTTGAGAGCAACCAGAAAATTCTGGCTCAGACAATTGCTTCTTTGCCGGAGCAGACCATGGTATACAACAAGTCGGTTTCGGGAAAGATCCAAAAGAAGCTTGATGACATAGAAAAGGCCATCAAGAATGATTAACATAAGACAAGAGGTGATCTAATTGAAACAAAGAGTTAGCTATTTAAAGAAAACTGAAGCTGAGAACTACTGGCCGTCATTTGCGGATGTTATGTCCACTATGGTGCTTATTATGCTATTCCTTGTTCTGATAGTGTTTATTAAGAACATAATCATATCAATAAATTTAGACGAACAGGAAGCAACTAATATTGCCACAGGAGCTCAGCTGGAAGCAACAAGGAACGATCTGGCAGCAAAGGAACTTGCTCTACAGGAAACACAGTTGGATCTGGAGACAAAACAGACTATTCTTATCATGCTTGAAGAAGAGCTTGCTGCAAAAGAAATATCCTTAAGCCTTCTGGAAAATGAGTTAGCTGCTAAACAGGCCGCACTGGAACTATCTGAGGAAGAAGCAGCAAACCTCGAAAACCTCATTCTGATCCTTGCTGAACAACAGGCTGCATTGGAAGCTCAGAAACAAGAACTTTTAGCTCTCATAGCTTTGAATACGATTGAACTCGAATCAATGAGAGAACAGCTACAGAAAGTCGCTGTAATGCAGGTAGAGATATTTGAAAAGGTCAAAAAATCCATAGATGAAGCATTAGGAGAGGGATATGTTACTATTGGTGACGAAGGTAATTTACAGATAAATGCCAGCCTTCTTTTCCAAGTGGACAGCTCGGAAATAGCTCCTTCAGCTTACACTTTACTAGATAAATTAGCTACTGCATTTGAAGAAATTTTAAAAGATTCCGGTAAGTATATTGAGTCTATAATGGTTGAAGGACATGCTAGTACTGATGGCACATATTTAAAAAACCAGCTTTTATCTACAGACAGAGCTAATGCTGTACTATTGTATTTATTTGATAGCAATAGAAGACTTGAAACAAACTATGCGAATTATTTCGGTGCAGTCGGGTATTCAGAGTCAAGACCTTTAGTGCAAAATGATTACACAGAAACATTGCGTGCTAAAAACAGAAGAATCGAATTTTCCATCGTTGTCCGTGAAGAGAATGTGGGACAGATAATTCAGGAGTATTTAGACTCACTTGATGATGCAAGTTAGGAGAAATTAATGGCAAAAACAGATTTTAAAGATCTTAAGCTATATTATTCGAATTCTATGATGAGCCTTAAGGAAGGAGACTATGAAGATGCCATTAAAGGTTTTTTGTACCTTATTAATCATGGTATCGAGCCTCAGAAATCCGTGCTTGGAATTTTAACGGCTTACTCCTGTCTTACAAGATATACAATAGCATTAAAGACATATGAAAAGAATAAAGAGTATTTTACTGATAATCCATTAAACACAGGGATGTTTATTGAGATAATGACTTCTCTTCTCATGAAGGAAACAAGTTATCTTAAGAAAAACGCTCGTGGTTATTTTACAGCTATACTGATGGCAAATCGTATGAAAACTGTTTATGAAGCTTACCTTTCTGATAAAGATAATATTCTAGCTATCATACTGATATGTTACTGGTATGCTGTATTAGGGAGAAGACCTCATGACACAGAGCAGATGATGAAAGATTTTCTGCATAATGAGTTTATTGATGATGAATTCCGGTGGAAACTTTTAGAGAAATTGTCAATTACTGATAAAGACCTGATGGATGACATAACCATAGCAAGCCTGTTTAAAAGGATACCAAGATATTTAGACCATTCATACATCAATCTTCTTCTGTTTTCAAACCTATCTGGCAATAATCTTGTTTCAGCCAGAGAGAAGATCGAAGTACAGAGAATGAACGGTGTTGAGCTTTCTGATGATGTGATGTGGAATTATATAGATTTATGTGTTGAGAATAATGATATCGATGATCTTGCAGTTAATTTTGCAAAGCGCCTTTTTGCCAAAGGATGGATGGATCCTGCCATAGGCAGAGTTTTCAGGTATGCTAAAAACAATCTCAATATTTATAACGTGACTAATGAAACGAAAGCACTTGATCTTTTCGGCATTTAAACTTATTTATTTACTACAGACAGCTCAGGATATCAATAAATGTACTGAGCTGTTTTTCATATGATATATTTGTTTCCGATGGAAAATGAATGAAAGAGATATATGGATATACCCGTTTTGTGCTTTTTTCCAGAAGCCTGTAAAAAATATCATTACATATATAGGTGCCTGCTGAATAGGAAGTATCAACTATATCCATTAAATAAACAGACTTAGGATACTCAAGCGTCGCAGTTAATGCAATTTCAGCTCTAGGTATTATAATACTGTCTTTTTTAAATATACCTGCATTATCTGCTGTGTTCGAATTATTTATATTCAAAGCGATTTTTTCTATTGATATAAATTTTCTTGATGCAGCCATGCCAGTTGCAATAACTATATCAGGCTTCAGCTCTTCAATTCTTTTATCCAGAAGTTCAAAAGCTGTCTGGTATGTGACATCCAGTATGACCTTATATATCTCATTCCCATTGCTCATGTCTGGAAGCCCCATTACAAGCTTCTGTGTAATATTCTCACTAAATCCTGCAAAAGGACTGAATCCCGAAACTAGAATCTTCATTTTAAAGGAACAAGCTTTAACGCATTTTCAAAGTACAGCTTATTCTTCACCGTTTGGCTTAAGTTAAGGGATTCGATTAGCTCGCCATGTCTTGAATCAAAATAGTCCCTGGCATAAAGTATCCTGTCCTGATAGTTATTAATAAACCAGTAAGCATGCTCAAGATCTCTGCTGAAGGCATTCCAGCCGCTTCCTGCAGACATATCACAATAAAGGTTATCATATTTATCCAGAAGTTTGGAAATCATGCCGCCCCTGACTACAGGCCCTTTCGGATAAGACATTTTATCATACTGGTCATCATCTGATATATGTGCCCAAAATCCCGGAGCATGTCCTAAAAACACTGTTTCAGGACATTTCTGAAGTACTCTTTCCAGCACATCAATACCGCCTCCATACCAGAAATTTGGCCAGGCGTTTGTCCATGGCTTGTTAAATTCATAATCAAAATGCATTGTTACCGGAAGATTAAGCTCTCCTGCTGTACGGTATAATCTGATAGCATCAAAATCGTCATACATCATCCTGACCTTCAGTTCCCCGCAGACTCGTACTTTGTGTATGAAAGTAGCAGCTTTTAAGTTATTTATCGCATCCGGATCTCTAGGATCAGGACAATATCCCAGTACGAATCTGTCCGGATATGCTTTCTTGTATTCCAGCCCTGCCTCGAATGGTATAGGTCCTTTTTTAAGATAAGTTGCTAATCCTCCGTTGTAGTTCTCATATTCATGTCTTGGGCACTCCCATGAAAGAAGCCATGTGACATCAATATTATTCTCATCCATATTTTTTATGAATCCGTCTAAATCTGTCTTGTGCCAGTCTGCATGATTATGAGCATCAATTATCATTTTCCAAATCTCCTTCAGTTGATAGATTCAGTATACCATCATTTTTTATCTCTTTTATATCTGCCTTACAGTATTTCTTAATATCATTCAGCTTATCCTGATCAAATGGCGTAAGAAGCGAAACTGCAATTCCATTCTTCATGGCTCTTCCGGTCCTGCCTATACGGTGTACATACTGCTCTTTATCATCAGGAAGGTCAAAATTAATTACAGCATCTACATCTGTAATATCCAAACCCCTAGCTGCAACATCCGTTGCTATCAGAATATTGAGTTTTTCATCCTTAAACGCTCTAATCGTCTTTTCCCTGCCAGTTTGCGATTTACCCCCGTAAATACAGTTTGCTGAGTAGCCTTTTTCGCGAAGGTTATCAGTAAGCATCCTCACCATATTTATTGTATTACAGAATACGAGTACTTTATAGAAATCATTGTTGTCCAGTATTGCTTCTACAGCTTTCATCTTGGAGTGCATATTCTGGACCATAACGCAAATCTGATCAATATCCGGTTTATTCTCGTTATTCTCTTCTACAGTAACTTCAACTGCATCTCTTTGATAAAGCCATGAAATATCCATGACACCCATAGACATGGTGGCTGAAAGAAGAGCTAAATTCTTTCTATTAGGCATCATGTTAAGGATTTTTGTTACTTCTTCGATAAATCCCATATCCAACATACGGTCTGCTTCATCCAGTACTGCTGTTCTGACTTTGGATATATCAAGAGTCTTACGGTCAATATGGTCTTTTAATCTTCCTGGAGTCGCAACAATAATCTGCGGATTCCTTTTTAGTGCCTTTATCTGACCTTCTATGGGTTTCCCTCCATATATAGCTTCTATCTTTACTTTGGGCATGAATTCAGAGAGATCCTTTAATTCCTCGCAAATCTGAATAACCAGTTCCCTTGTCGGAGCAAGTATAAGTGCCTGTATTTCTTTGTTTTCATAATCAAGCTGCTCAAGAAGAGGTATTCCGAATGCAAATGTCTTTCCTGTCCCAGTAGGTGCTTTAGCAATAACATCTTTATACTCCATAAGTGGAGGTATAACATCTGACTGCACAGTTGATGAGTATATATACTCTTTCTTGTTTAATGCTTTTATAATTCCTTCTGATAGATTTAAATCATCAAATTTAGTGCCTGAATAATTTGTTTTCTGCTTATCCTCATCAGGGTTTACGGGTCTTTTTTTAAATTTAGTTGGTTCACTAAAAATTCGTTCTGGCTTTATCTCATATTTTCTGTTTTTTGTGAAACTTCCTTTTCTTTTGAAAGTTTTTTTTCTTTTGTTCTCATTGATTTCCGTTTTATTCATATTACCTTCTATTTTTCAATTCTTCTGCAATCTGTTCCAGAGTTATATCTTTTTCAACAAGCAGGACCATAAGATGATATAAAAGATCAGATACCTCGTACACTATCTCTTCTTTTGAATCATTTTTTGCTGCGATAATAGTTTCTGACGCCTCTTCACCAACCTTCTTTAAAATCTTGTCCAAACCCTTATCAAAAAGATAACAAGTGTATGACCCCTCTTTGGGGTTCTTCTTCCTGTCGGTTATAACCTGATATAATTCATTCAATATCTCATTCATTTTCTTTAATCTCCCCATTTTCATCTATCTGTCTGTAAAAACAGGATTGCGCACCTGTGTGGCATGCGTTCCCTTTTTGCTTTACTAGATAAATTAATGTATCCAGGTCACAATCTACCAACACTTTAACGACCTGTTGCGTATTTCCGCTTGTCTCACCTTTAACCCATTCGCTGTTTCTTGAACGGGAAAAATATGTTGCTCTCTTAGTTTTTATAGTCTTAATTATTTGTTCTCTTTTGGCATATGCCATCATAAGAACCTGTCTTGTGTCAGCGTCCTGGCATATTACTGGTATTAATCCGTTTTCATCATACTTAAGATCAGGCATTAATAATTTCCTTCATATATTTACAGCTTATAGCTATACTCTTTTCCATAGGGATATCAAACTTCTCCTGTTCCATAATACACCAGTCGATCTTATCTGAAGTCTTTAAAATTGATGGAAAATCAATTATTCCTCTGCCGACCTCTATATCGTTTCCTTCTTTGGATATATCTTTAAAATGCAGCAAATCTAACCTATCCCTATACCTTTCGCAGTATTCAATGGGGTTCACTCCGCCTTTTACTGCCCAATAAGTATCAATTTCAAGAATAACATCTTTATCAGTGTTTTTCGCAAGTATGTCAAAAAGCCTTTGACCTTCATCAATAATAGTAAATTCAAATGCATGATTATGGTAGCCTATCTTTATACCGAATTTTTTTGCATTTTGACTGGCTATGTTAAGATATTCTGCAACAGTCTTCATCCCGTCCGCTGTATGAAATTTGTCTGATAAATATGGGACTATTACATACTTGTTGCCTATTACTGAGTTATATTCCATTGTTTCATTAAATTTGTCTACAACTGCATTTAAACCTGAATGGCTTCCTGCAGGCAGTATACCTAAATCATCAATGTATTTCTTTGTTTCAATAGCTTCTTTTCCAAAAAAACCAGCAAATTCCACTCCGTCATAACCTATCTGCTTTGCAATGTGCAGAGCATGATAAAAATCCTGTTCAGCAATCTCTTTTATGGAATATAGCTGTAGCGCTGTTTTTGGCATAATTTCCTCCCTGATGTCCTTGGCCATAAAGGCTTCCTTTGAATTATTATATACTTTAAACGATATCATTTCAAATTACAGAAGAGATATCTTGTACATTACTATACCTGCTGCACATGCTGCATTTAAAGATTCTGTCATGCCTTGCATTGGTATTGATAATGTTTTTGTAAGATGCTTTTTAATGTTTTTATCCAGTCCGTTTGATTCATTGCCTATGACAAGCGCGCAATGCTTATCAAGATTGACAGTTTCTATATCCTGTCCATTAGCATCTAATCCGTATATAGCATATCCAGCCTTATTAAGTATGGAAAAAATCTCTTCAGTCGCTTTTATATATGGAATCCTGAACAAGGAACCCATGCTTGCTCTAAGTGCTTTTTCATTGTACAGATCAGCACATCCTTCAAGAGCAAACACGCAGCCTATTCCGAAAGCTTCAGCGCTTCTGACCATTGTTCCTGCATTTTTCGGATCATTAATCCTGTCCATGACAAGAACAGGACTGCCTTTCTTAATTACATCAAACACATCCCATTTCAAAGGACGCCCAAGAGCGAGAATTCCTTCTGGATTTGCCATGTATGATAATGATTCTAATATACCGTCTTTTAACAGAAAAATATCTTTAACTATAAGTCTGTCAACATAAGACATATTATTCTGATAATAGGTATCACTGACATATACTTCAGTTACTTTGACATGGCTGGTAAAAGCTTCGTCTAGAAGTTTTCTGCCTTCGATGAAAAAAAGGTCCTCTTGCTCGCGGACCTTTTTCTTATCTAAGCTTTTCAGCCTTTTGATTCTCTGATTGTCCTTGGACTCTATACGGTTCATTAGTTTTACTTTACTGAACTGACAAGTGATGCAAAGCCCTGTGGATCGTTTACTGCCATATCGGCAAGTACTTTTCTATTAAGATCAATATTATTCCTCTTAAGAGCTGAGATGAATTTTGAATAACTCATTCCATTTGTTCTTGCTGCAGCATTTATCCTTGCAATCCAAAGCTGCCTGAAATTACGCTTGTTTGCTTTTCTTGCAGCATATGCATAACTTAATGACTTCATTACTTGCTGTTTAGCAATTCTGAAATTTTTACTCTTATGTCCGAAATAACCCTTTGCGAGCTTTAATACCCTTTTATGTCTTCTGCGTGTTGTTACACCGCCTTTTACTCTTGCCATTTGTCAATTCCTCCTTATTTGTATGGGATAAGCTTTTTAATTACTGGTGCGTCTGCAGCTGATGCAAAAGCAGTATCTCTGTTATCTCTTTTGGCTCTTTTGGTCTTAGATATCAGTCTGTGTCTTCTAAAAGCATGTCCCATCTTTATTTTTCCGCTTCCGGTCACTGAGAACCTCTTTTTTGAAGCGCTGTGTGATTTTAGTTTCGGCATATTCAAATCCTCCTATTATTTCTTTGGTGCCAATATTACTATCATATGTCTGCCTTCGAGTTTTGGTGCTTTTTCTGCTGTGCCATATTCAGAACATGCTTGCGTGAACTTTTCCAGTACTTCCGCTCCCATTTGCGTTCTTGTCATTTCACGTCCTCTGAATGAAAGGCTCACCTTTACTTTATCGCCATCTTCAAGAAATTTGCAGGCATTTTTGATTTTGAAATTAATATCATGCTCGTCTATTCCCATCTTCAGCCAGATTTCTTTCAGTTCCATTGTTTTCTGTTTCTTTTTGGCTTCTTTTTCCCTTTTGGTTATCTCGAACATGAATTTGCCATAGTCGATGATTTTACATACAGGAGGAGTGGCATTTGGGGAAATTTCAACTAGATCCAACCCTGCAGTTTCGCTTAGTTTTAAAGCATCTTTAACTGGCATTATTCCTACTACTATCCCATCTGATCCTATAAGTCTGACCTCTGGTCCTGTAATATCCTCGTTAGTCCTATACTGGGTTTTGGTACTTTTTTGAGCTGCTATTGTAATTACCTCCGTAAATATAATGGTCCTGCAGATATTAATCCGCAAGACCACATAACAATTAATGCAATATGTTTACCCGTTCAGTTAATACTTTGGGGTGAGAAGGGATTACTTCTGCTTTCCTTTTGATATATTATCATATGAAAAAATACTTGTCAAACACTATTTTTCAATTCTTTTTATTATTTGATAAAATATGGTTCTCACTCAACTATCTCATATAATGTTGAAGCATCCTGCTTTTTGACATTCATAGATATATCAGCTACTCTTACTTTTATTAAGCTGTTTGTAAACCTGACCTCCAGAATGTCATCTTTCTTTACTTGATATGAAGGTTTGACTGCTTTGCCATTTATGAATATTTTCTGTCCTTCACATGCTTCATTTGCGACTGTTCTTCTTTTTATAAGACGGCTTACCTTTAAAAATTTATCTATTCTCATTTTTAGCCTCATCCCAATACTTATCCAGTTCTTCTATTGTCATCTGCTTCATGTTCAATCCTTTGTCATTACAGGAATTTTCCACATGGGTAAATCTTTTGATAAACTTTTCAGATGATGCATTTAAGCTTTGCTCAGGATCAATATCCAGAAATCTGCATACATTTACAACTGCAAAAAGAAGATCACCTGCTTCTTCCTTCTGCCTTGATAAATCATTCTGTTCAATTGCCTGCTTCAGTTCTTTAGTCTCTTCATTAATTTTATTAAATGCTCCTGAGACATCCGGCCAGTCGAATCCGACTCTTTGAGCTTTACTCTGAATTTTGTAAGCCCGCATAAGTGCAGGAAAATTCTTTGGGATCTTATTCATGCTGTCTGCTTCGCTCTCGTAACCTTTTTCTTCTATTTTAAGTTTTTCCCAGCTTTCTAGAACTTGCTCAGATGTATCAAATTTCTTGTCTCCAAAGATATGAGGATGTCTGTAAATAAGTTTTCTGCAAATCGCATCAGTTATGTCCTGCATGCAAAAAGTACCATCTTCTTTTCCTATCTGGGCATGGAAGACAACTTGAAGCAGGACATCTCCAAGCTCTTCAGTAATTTTTTCAATATTGTCTTCAGAAATTGCGTCACATGTCTCATAAGCCTCTTCTATTAAGCAATTAGTCAGGGATTCATGAGTCTGTTCCTTATCCCAGGGACATCCATTTTCGCTTCTTAGTTTTGCCATTATTTCGATTAGATCTTCAAAACTGTATTTACTTTCATGTTTATCCATTTTTTATGTCCTTCTACATCAGCATTCCTATTCTTGCCATGACTATCCTGTCCTTATTCTGTAAATCTTTATGTATTTGGATATCATTGTATCCCTGTTTTTTAAGTATTTTTATTACTTGCAAAGCCTGATTATATCCAACTTCATACATGATGTATCCACCATTATTCAGATGCTTCTTTGCATTTATGGATATTAACTCATAGAACTCTGTTCCCTCTTCACCAGCTAAAAGAGCGAGCTTAGGCTCGTAATCTGAAACCTGTTTATCTAGAGCTAAATATTCGTGTAAAGGGATATAAGGGGGATTAGATACTATTAAGTCAAATTTGCCTTCAATTTTAGTAAAAAGATCACTCTGAACTGCAAAACAGTTGCTTTTAACTTCATTAATTACAATATTTTTTCTGGCTATATCAATACATTTATCAGATATATCGCTTAGGATGACTTTTGACTTACCAAGCTTTTTTGCTATTGATATCCCGATACAGCCGCTTCCGCAAGCTAAATCGAGTATTGAAGGGGTTTTTATCATTTGTCCTATATTAACAGCATGTTCTACAAGGATTTCAGTATCATTACGGGGTATAAGCACATTCGAATCAACGTAAAATTCATTACCATAAAAACAAGCCTTTTTCAAGATATACTCAATAGGTTCTTTTTTCATTCTTCTCTTTGCACACTCCAGTAAAAGTTTGGACTTGAAATCCTCTACCTCTTCGTCCTGATGCGCATAAAAATATGAAATGTCTTTTTTAAATATCTCCTCAAGGAAAACATACATTTCCTTCTTGTCAGTAAAAAAACCGGAATATGAGCTAATTAACTGGGAAATTACCATTTTGCCTCTTCTTCATCTGTTGGTAATACTGCATTGAAAGCCATTATAGCGCATTCGACCATGTCTTCATCAGGTTCTTTTGCCGTAAGTTTTTGAAACAGCATTCCAGGAGCAGATATGATTTTGGAAAAGAGATTATCATATCTTCCAGCAACCTTTACAAGCTCGTATGCAAGACCTGCTACTAAAGGAAGCAGTAATATTCTTATAATCATATTCAGAGCAACTGAATGCCAACCGACAAAAGAGAATATTATTATTGATACTGCCATAACAAGGAAGAGAAAACTTGTCCCGCACCTGCGGTTACTGGTCGTATGCTTCATGACATTTTCAACAGTAAGTTCCTGTTCAGCTTCATAACAATTGATAGTTTTGTGTTCTGCTCCGTGATACATCCAAACTCTTTTTATGTCTTTCATAAAAGTTACTGCTGCTATATACCCAATGAAAATAGCAATTCTTAATACACCTTCAAGCAGATTGTTAACTACATTATTCTGTATCTTAAGAAGACCGATTATAAAGTTAGGCAGCAGAAAAAACAAACCTACTGTTATCCCTACAGATAAAAGGATTGCAAAGAAAACAGCAGTTTTACTCAATGACTCACCATTTGATGATTTTGTCTCGTTTTTTTTCGCTTCGGAATCTGTTTTTTCTTCTTCTTCCAAATCATAAAAAGATGCAGCATATGTCAATGCCTTTATACTTATAATCATTTGATATATAAGGGAATAAGCTCCTCTTAACACAGGAACTCTGGCTATCTTCCTCTTGACTGGAAGGTTTTCAACATTAAGGTCAATTTCACCATCAGGTTTTCTGACAGCTATAGCTTTTTTATGCGGGCCTATCATCATTATGCCTTCTAATAATGCAGAGCCTCCGATTGATGTCTTCTTCATGGTTATAAAAAAATCGGGTTGCTTATTCGACAACCCGCCTTTCCTTTAATTACGAAATTCCGTATTTCTTTTTGAACTTGTCTACTCTTCCGCCCGAATCTACAAGTTTCTGTTTCCCTGTAAAATATGGATGGCAGTTTGAACAAATTTCTACTTTGATATCCTTCTTCGTTGAACCTATTTCAAACACGTTCCCGCATGCACAGGTCGCTGTAGTCTTAAAATACTTTGGATGTGTATCTTTTTTCATCCTAATCACCTCCTAAATTGACGCAAGCGTGATTATACCACACTGCTTTTGCCATTTCAACAATATTTTTTTCAATAATCTTATCAAACCTACTTTAGATCAATATTCCATAACAGCTGACTGCTTAATATTGATACTACTGACGAATTCTGCATTATTTTTTGTCTTAACAAGCTTATCAATCATCCATTCTGTTACTTCAGCAGTACCCATATTGCTCATTGCACGCCTTATAGTCCAGATACTTTCAAGCTCTTTTTTGTTAAGCAGAAGCTCTTCTCTTCTTGTTCCTGATTTATTTATGTCTATTGCAGGGAATATCCTTTTTTCAGAAAGCTTTCTGTCAAGATGAAGTTCCATATTACCTGTGCCTTTGAACTCCTCATAAATAACATCATCCATCCTGCTTCCAGTTTCAACAAGCGCAGTTGCAATAACAGTAAGACTCCCTCCGAACTCGATATTTCTTGCAGAACCGAAAAATTTCTTAGGTGCATGAAGTGCGCCTGGATCCAGTCCTCCTGAAAGAGTTCTTCCCGTTGGAGTCATTGTAAGGTTATGTGCTCTTGCAAGCCTTGTTATACTGTCAAGAAGTATTACAACGTCTTTGCCGTGTTCTACAAGCCTCTGAGCTCTTTCTAAAACCATTTCAGATACTTTGACATGATTTTCAGGAACTTTATCAAAAGTAGAATACACTATCTCCCCTTTAACCGATCGTTGCATATCTGTAACTTCCTCTGGTCTTTCATCTATCAGTAGAACTATAAGTTCAATGTTGGGATGATTGAGAGTGATGCTGTTCGCTATCTTTTTCAATAGTACTGTTTTACCTGCCTTAGGAGGGGAAACTATCATTCCTCTCTGTCCTTTTCCAATTGGAGCTATAAGGTCAATTATTCTTGTTGAATAATCTTTTGGATTATTTTCTAAGGTAAGCCTTTCCTCTGGGAATATTGGTGTAAGCGTTTCAAAAGGTTTTCTGGTGAAAACTTTTGAAGGATCTTCATCGTTTACTTTAATTACATGCTGAAGAGCTTGGAATTTCTCATTTTCTTTTTTTGGTTTTCCAACACCAAAAATCTTATCACCCGTTTTAACACCATACTTACGAATCTGATTGGGAGCTACATAAATATCCTTCGAACCATATGAGTAATTATCAGTACGAAGGAAGCCATATCCATCTGGAAGAACTTCTAATACTCCACAAACTTCGTCATATTGGTCGTTTTCATATTCATCAGGAACATCGCTCTCAACAGGCAGAGCAGCTGCTTCTTGAATATTCATGTTCTGCACCTGCACCGGAGGCGCAATAACAGCAGAATCATGTGACTTTATTACATGCCTTGTCTTTTTCTCTTCTTTTACAGGTTTCGGAGCTTCAGATTCTTTTGCCATTTTAGACAAAAGATATCTTGGTTTCTTTGGCGCTTCCTGTGTTACAGTTTCAAGTATTTTTGTTGCCTCGGCAACAATTACTTCATCTTTTTGCTGTGTTTTTTCAGCTTTCACTTCATCTGATTTGGTTATTTCCAAAATTCTTCTGATTATGTCATCTTTTTTCATAATCGTAACGCTCTTCACACCCAGCGTTTTGGCAATAATCCGCAAATCCGCAATGGATTTCGACCTTAACATCTCGTCCTCGTTCATTAATATCCTCACTAAAGTATTTTTTGATATTTAATAATAAATAATAGATTAATATTTATCGAGTATAGACAATATCATATATAACAAGCATTGTCAAACCTTTTTACAAATTTTATTTTATTATTTCTCCTACATTGGAATAAATATATTTTGGCCTGTAAGAAAAGTTCTGCATATTCGTTTCATTAGTAACTCCGCTTAAAACCAATATTGTATCTATCTCGCTTTCCATACCTGCAACTATATCTGTATCCATCCGGTCACCTATTATTATAGTGTTTTTTACATCAGTGCCCAGCTTCTTTAAAGCATGCCTCATCATAAGCGGATTGGGTTTTCCAATATAGTATGCCTTCTTACCTGTAGCTATCTCGATTGGAACTGCAAGAGCTCCTGTTGCAGGCATTATTCCCTTCTCAGTCGGTCCGGTCCTATCAGGGTTAGTACCAATCAGTTTTGCTCCTTTTTGAACCAGCTGTACTGCTTTCTCAATTTTTTCAAAACTATATGACCTCGTCTCTCCTATTATAACATATTCCGGACTAACATCATTCATTGTTATTCCTACTTCATATAAAGCGTTTATAAGTCCTGGTTCACCGATTATGTATGCTGAACACTTAGGTGCCTGAGCGGCAAGAAAAATCGCAGTTGCCACTGCTGATGTATAGAAATGCTCCTCTTCAACAATTATTCCGAGCCTTCCGAGTTTTTGTGAAAGTTCACGTGGAGAACGCTCAGAACTATTGGTAAGAAATAAATACTTCTTGTCGTTAGCTTTCAACCAGTCTACAAATTCCAATGCTCCTTCTAGCACATTATTTCCATGATACAGTACACCATCCATGTCTATAATGAAGCCATCTTTATTCCTGATTATCTCGTCCATTTTTATCTCCAGTCTTTTTCATAATTTTCTTACGTCTCCAGAGCATAAGATATATGAAAAGATTTGATATAAGATACTCTGTAGTTGTATTTGAACTGATAGAAGGATTTTCTTTATCTATTAGGACCTGCCCGAGAAAAAACTTTTTTGCAGCTTTACCGTTAATCCGGATTTTGTTTTTATCCCATATTTTTTCCAACAAATTCTTAATAAAATTCTTTTTTTCTTTCATAATCTGGCTATGTTCAGATTTAGCAGAACGATAAGCTGCCATTATTTTAGTTATAAGCTGCTCAGGTGTATAAGGCCTTATCTTTTCTATACCAAAAGTATCAGCTGTAATTTCCATTGCTGCAAAAAAAACTTTCTTCGCAGTAAGCAGCCCGTCTGTATGATTCCTCAAAGTCCTTAATAGAGAGAATTGCACAACTGATCCCATTATATTTTTCTTATTATTTTTAACATTGAGATACAGCATCTCGATTTCCTTTTCCGTCAAAGGTTTAGCATAATCATGAGTTGCTGTATCTGATATGTAATAACTCTGCCCGATATATTTGCCAAATGCCTTCATACCGTCAAGATAGCCGAGTAATATGTTCTTAGCTGCTATTTGAGGATCAAATTCCAGTATTCCTCCCTGAATCTGCTGATTCTCAATATACATTATATTTGCATCCGATTCTTTGACCTTCCTGTATACGCCAATAGCGGCATTGCTTACTGCAATTATATTCTTATAACCATGGTCTATTAGAATATTAATCGGAAGATTATCATATATACCGCCATCTATATAGAGTTCGCCATCGATTTCCTGTTTTTTAAAACCGGGAACAGCTGAACTTGCAAGTATGAAGTCTACTACTTTACCTTTGGGTATATCTTTCTTAAAAAGGATGACTGGTTTCATCTGTGTCAATGAAAATGTTACTAAGGCATAATCTATTGGCGAATTACGCAAGACATCCTCGTCAATTACCTGTTCAAGATAATATTTTAATGTTGATGTATCCAGACCTTTATTCTTTAGTATGGATTCAATATATTCAGAAGAGTTCGGTTCGCCATCCTCTTTATTATAAGTAATATCAAAAAGAGTAGGCATATCCAGAGTTTTCCATAAATGTTCGGCCTGCACGAAAGCATCACAGACAACAGCAGCTCCATTCACAGAACCAACAGAAGTACCTATTACCATGTCTATCTCGATATTCAGCTCTCTGAGAGCTTTCCATACACCTACCTGATATGAGCCTCTGGCTCCACCACCAGCAAGCACAAGCTGATATTTCAAGTTCCTTACCTACCTGGAATGATTATATATAAAAGAGAATTTTTTTACAATTGCAACTATTGAAATTTTTTGACCTCAAGATTTATTCCCATACTATTTGCATATGTAAACATATCATTTATCTGTTTTGTCTGGTGGTTATTAAGTTTTGCAGCTGGAATAACCACAACTACGGTTTTTATGCTTATATCCTCTTTACAAATTGAATAACCTCCATATTCTCCATATGAATATTGATTAACTGCATCTATCTGCTTTTTGATTTTTTTCTTAAGGTCCGAACCTGATTTATAGCTGTCATCCTGTGTGTTTATGCTGATTATTGATACTGCTTCTTGTGAATAAGGATCATATATATCCAAAGTAGGAAAATTACGATCAAGATTAGCACCCATCATATCATGAATAGCTTCTCCACGTTTAAAAGGATCAAGTTCCCAGATATTTTCATCAATGTTTTTAATACCGTCACCTGACCATTTTGCTGATGCGTTCTGAACGGAAATACTGCTTTTCAATAGAACTCCATCATAGTCAGCATGAATCGCAAGAGTAAAAAAGTGATCATATGGAACAGCTATGTATCTGACATTGTCAATATTATGTACTTCAATTTTCGTGATAATGTCAATCAAATATGTTCCTGACAAGTGATATGTGACAGCTGTGTCATTAAGTCTTTTGTCCAGCTGAGATAACAGATCTGAATATGTCTTTATGTACCCATTAATTTGAATACTTAAAAGCAAGATAAATATCAGAATAAAAGAACATATACAGCTTTCGACTGTGATTCTGCCTTTAGTATGAATCTTCCGCTTCAACATAGAAGTTCCTCACCATTCCCAAAATCCCTCTGAACTTCAGATCAGCATTTACCTTAATACCACAGCACACTGAAGACATGTCCATGTTATTTGGAGAATTCAAAGCAATTAAATCTAAAAGTCTCAAGACTTTGACATTGTTGCTTCTTGTACATAAAAGAAGCCTTAAATAATCATCATATCCGATTTTTAACCAATCAGGTGTTTTTGTTATTCCTTTTTCCAGACCTATGTCCAGATTCCAATCGCCATCCATTTTAATTACTGGACATTTTCCTCCTCTGCAAAGAATGTCGGTATCATATGCAGATTCAGCCATAGCCCATGAACATAATATCAGATTTTTAGCGATAGGTGCAGCAGCTCCGAAAGTCCAGCTGCCAGCAAGGCATGCTCCAGCCGCTTCTGCTTTGGTTCTTTTAGGAAGATCAGTATATACATGTATAACATTACACGCAAACCTTAATGCTGATAGAAAAGCTTTGCAAGATTTGACATTCTTCTCATTATCTCTATTACCAAAAATCAGATACTCCACTTCCGCATCCAGATATCTGTTCTTTTCATCAAAATTATCCGAACGTGTAAAATTACTCATATACAGCATTATGTACTCATTGACCATAATATCTTCTTTGATCTGAGATAACAGGTCTGATAAATCACTAAATGTTAAAAATATGCTTTTTGAAGTATTATCTGTGACATCAGCATTGAATGCATAGGAATCTTCTAAACTTTCTGACAGTAATTTGATGAATGCATCTATATGTACATCTTCTATCACTATCGAATTTAACAATTCATCAGCTGTATCCTTTAGTACGGATCTTTGGTCCTTAAACATATCATCTATTACTGATAAAAAAAATGAATCAAGAATATCCGGATCATAAATGGCATCACAATACATCCCAAATCCATTACTGAAAATTTCATAAATAGATATTTCATCTGATTCGCTAACTGCTTCAATCATATTATTCATTGTCAGATCAAGACAGTCAATATTCCTATCCAGTACCATTTTAAGTTGTTCTAGTACTGACATTGAAAATGAATCCTCCATTTCATAAACAGTATCAGTACATATTTTCAATACAGTTTTCAAATGTTCAGGGCAGTCATTTATACTGTCAACTATTCTTTTCATGCTGTCTGAAAGGATATGGATATCAGCATAAGCCTTAATCATTTCGTTTAATAGATTAACCGCTTTTTTATTGTATTCCTTTAAAACATATATAATATTGTCGACATTAATCTTTAAAATATCCAGTACCTGCTTTTTCAGAATATTGGTCATATCAGCTTCTTCTTCATTTGCACTGTGCATATATACAAGCATATCATCATATATATCATCTGCAGTCCGTATCATGTCCATCAGATCATGATAATACTGGCTGGAATTTATTTCTTCAATTGTCTCTTTTAACGAAATATGTGCATTCTTTAATCCCCCAATCAGTTCGTCTATCTGCATCTTCGCATTAAGAGTCCTGATTACATCTTTAATTTTTGAGAACATTTCTATTTTTTCATTGGTCTCGATTAAAATCTGTTTGAATATCTCATCCTGCATCAGTGTGCTTATCTGGTCAGATACAATCGGATAATGCATCAGAGGCTTATTCCTCGTTATTTCAATATTCTCAATTTCCATTGTGAAAAGTCCTCTGCCTATAACGGATTTATTCAACGATTCAGTAATAATGAAAAGAGCCTCCTCATCACTCATTTCATACCCATATAATGAGTATTCCTCCTTCATGTATGTGCTGTATTGGCTTAATACACATCCACAAGAGGCCTTAAATGCATTTCTAGCAGCCGCAAGAGCATTTTTTGCAAGATATATATCAGATAACACTAAAACCAGCAGAATAAGTACTGGTGTTACAACTGCAACAAAAGCTGTAATTACTCCTTTTTTACTATTCGAAGAGTGTTTCAAAAACCATTTCCGCCTTTCGTTCTATACTGTCACTTACCCTTATTTTTGAAGTCAGATCATAAACTTTACAATCAATCTCTCTTGAACTGATTTTTACAACATAGAACACTATGGAAATTACTAGTATCAGTACAAGAGGAAGCGCAATCGATGCTTCTGCTGCCGCACTGCCTCTCTTCTTCTTTTTACAATAAAAACATTTCATAAAAACATGATATTACAACCAAATGTATTAGTGTACAGACAAAATAAATTTTTATAAACAGAAAAATTAAGGAAATAATTAAACACAATTTCCTTATATAACCTACTCAAATAAAAAATATAAGTATATAATAAGAATAATTCGTAAAAAACTATCAAATACGGGAGGTACAAGATTTTGTTTGATCCTAATTCCAAATTAATGTACATAATGGTAGCGGTAATAATACTTTATGTTGCTGCTCAGGCGGTCTTTTTCCTATTGAAAGCGGTCAAAAGAGCAAAAGAGCTTAATATCAGCACATCGACAGTAAAAAAGACCATTTTATCAAGCGCAGTATTCACAATTGCACCTGCAGTTTCAATATTAATGGGAGTACTGACTCTTGCAGGTTTTCTAGGGCTGCCTTTCCCCTGGCTTCGTTTATCTGTTTTGGGGGCAATCACATACGAACTTTCTGCAGCTTATTCAGCAGCTGAATCGCTAGGTATTAAAGATCTTTCTACTCTTGTAACTGATCCAAAAGTCTTTTCCACAATGGCATGGGTAATGCATCTTGGAATATTTACAGGTCTTGTTCTTATACCTATTTTCCTTAAGAAAATCCAGAGAGGCCTTATTTCAATAAAGACAAAAGACGAAAAATGGAGTGACGCTTTCCTTACTGCTTTGTTTTTAGGTATGATATCCGCTTTTTTGGGTCTTATCTTTACTGATATTAAGACAGGTCTGGATGGATGGATACCAGTGTTTGTAATGATTGTTTCTGCTTTAATCATGTCTGTTATTGGGATTTTAGTAAAAATACTTAAAATAAAATGGCTTGAGGATTTTGCTCTTCCAATAACTATGCTTTCCTCTATGGCCCTTTCAATCCCTATAACACATTTTATAGAAAGTATAGTATAGGAGGATGTTATGAAAAACAAAATACAGAAAACATATGATGATCAAATACATTTTTATGGCAGAATCTGGATGTTCGGAGCACTAGGATTATTCACACTGCTTCCTGCACTCATATCAATCATGTATAATGCATGGCCTTCTGCAGGACCATTTTTTAAAGCTCTTGCTGGTGTCGCACCAATTTTCTGGACAGTCGGAGCAATTGAAATTCTGACATACACTCCTATGCTCGGTTCTGGCGGATCTTATCTTTCTTTTGTCACAGGAAATATCTCAAACCTTAAAGCACCTTGCGCCTTGAATGCGATGAATGCGGCAAAAGTAAAGCCGGGAACAGATGAAGGAGAAGTAATCTCAACAATTTCCATAGCCGTTTCAAGCATAGTAACCATAATTATTATTGCTATAGGGGTGTTAGGACTTACTGCAATACGCCCTTTGCTGGAATCACAGACATTAAAACCTGCATTTGCTAATATACTTCCCTCTTTATTCGGAGGTCTTGGCGTGGTTTATGTATCCAAAAACTGGAAGATTGCTTTTGCACCTCTTTTGTTCATGCTCGCTCTTTTCATATTATCGCCAATTGATTTATCAGGCTATGTAGGAATACTGGTACCTGTTGGAGCAATTATTGCTATAATCAGTGCTAGAATACTATATAAAAGAAATAAAATTTAGAGGAGGTATATATATGTGGTGGCTAATTTTTCCAGGTATACTTTTAGTTCTTATAATTATCCTTGTTGTACGTGCAATACTGTTTAAACCTTACACTATAACAGAGCCTGTTAAAAATGATTTTGAACTGGATAACGAAGGAATAATGCACAGATTTTCAGAATTGATCAAATGCAAGACCATTTCCGACAGGGACACTGCAAAAGTAAATTTTGCTGAGTTTGAAAAACTCCATAACCTTATAAAAAATTTCTATCCAAATGTTTTTTATAAATGCGACTTCGAAAAAGTGCTTGACACTGGACTTTTGTTTCGATGGCCAGGTGATAAAAAAGAAGAGCCGATTGTTTTAATGTCACATTATGATGTCGTACCTGTTAATGAAGATCAATGGGACAAGCCTGCCTTTGAAGGTATTATAGAAAACAATGAATTATGGGGCCGTGGAACTCTAGACACTAAAGGCACTTTTGTAGGAATACTTGAAGCAGCAGAATTTTTGATAAAACAAGGGTATGTACCCAAGAATGACATTTATTTCTCCTTTTCTGGAGATGAGGAAGTAGCTGGACCAACCTGCCCAGCTATAGTTGAATTATTCAGCAAAAGAAATATTATACCTGCAATGGTTATTGATGAAGGCGGAGCTGTTGTTGAAGGTGTTTTCCCAGGCGTTAAAAGCCAGTGTGCTCTTGTCGGTATAGCGGAAAAAGGAATAACTGATATACGCATGACAATGAAAAGCGGAGGCGGCCATGCATCTGCACCTATGCCGCACACCATTTTAGGCCAGCTTTCTCAAGCAGTTGTAAATATCGAAAATAATCCGTTCAAATTCCAGCTTACCCCTCCAGTAATAAAAATGTTTGACATTTTAGGCAGGCATTCTTCTTTCATTTTCCGAATTATCTTTGCAAACCTTTGGTGTTTCAGCCCAGTTTTAAATATGATGTGCAAAAAAAGCGGAGGCGAACTAAATGCACTTATGAGAACAACAGTAGCATTTACAATGGCAAGCGGTAGTAATGCGACTAATGTTCTTCCGCCAAAAGCATCTTTCACTGCGAATTTAAGATTATTAGGAAATGATACATACGATTCTGCAATGGAATATCTTAAGAAGAAGGCGGATAATGATAAAATTGAATTTGAGATAATCCATGGTTCTAATCCTACAATATACTCAAGTACCGATTGCAAAGGTTGGAATACGCTTAATAATTCGATAAGGCAGACATGGCCGGATGCAATTGTCTCTCCATATCTTATGTTTGCGGCATCGGATTCAAGACATTTTTGCAGAATAACCGATAAAGTATATAAGTTTTCAGCGATGCATCTGACTAAACAGGAAAGAGGTTATATTCATGGAAACAACGAAAGGATATCCTGTGATGCAGTATATGATATTGTTAAATTCTACATCAGAGTCATTAAGCAAAGCTGAATAATCTTTATCTTTATATATCTAATGACATTTTTCTATTGGACATTATCTGATGGATTATTCCTATATATTAATATATAATAAATGGTGAAATATTAATCAAAAGGATGGATTATGAAGGTATACAATACGCTGACAAAGAACAAAGAGGAACTCATACCGCTTGACAATAAGACAATACGGATGTATTCATGCGGGCCTACAGTCTATAGTTATGCTCATATTGGAAACATGAAAGCGTTTTTATTTATGGACTTTTTAAAGAGATCTCTTAATTACCTTGGATACAAAGTCAAAAGTGTTATGAATATAACCGATGTTGGGCATCTTGTTTCTGATTCTGACGAAGGAGAAGACAAGATGCTTAAGACAGCAAAAAACTCAAATATGACCCCATGGGATATCGCATCTATATATACAGATGCTTTCTTAAATGATATCGGAAAACTTAATATACACAGACCGAATGTCCTGTGTAAGGCATCTGAACACATAAATGAAATGCTGGATATGGTAAACAGGCTTTATGATGACGGATATGCATATGAGACAAGTGATGGGATTTATTTCGATATATCAAAATTTCCTGATTACGGCAAGCTGTCAAATCTTGATCTTGAGGGGCAGATTGCAGGAGCAAGAGTGGCTATAAATACAGAAAAGAAGCATCCGGCTGACTTCGCTATATGGAAAAAAGCTCCAAAAGAACATATCATGCAATGGGAAAGCAGATGGGGTATGGGTTACCCTGGATGGCATATTGAATGCTCTGCAATGTCAAGAAAATACCTAGGAGATCAATTTGACCTGCACACAGGCGGAGTGGACCATATACCCATTCACCATGAAAATGAAATAGCCCAGTCAAATGCATATATAAAAAAGCAGGCAGTCAAGTGCTGGATGCATTGCGAATTCTTGCAAGTAGATAATGGCAAAATGTCAAAAAGTATAGGTACTGCTTATCTTGTATCTGACCTTGAGAAAAAGGGTTTTGAACCTCTTGCTTTCAGATATATGTGCCTAAATGCTCATTACAGCAAGAAACTGAATTTTACATGGGAAGGGATCGAGGCAGCTCAGAAAAGCCTTAACCGTCTTTCTAATCTAGTTGCCGCACATAAAGACTCAGATGCTGAAGCCGATTCTGACTTGATTGAAACATATAAGAATGAATTCCGTAATGCATTGGAGGATGACCTTAATATACCTCTTGCGATGGGCACTGTTTGGAATGCAGCAAGAAGCAGTGTAAAATCATTCAGAATATATCAACTATTAATGGATTTTGACAAAGTACTTGGTTTGAATCTGGATATAAAAAGAAATGAGGCAGAAGAAGAGATACCTGAAGAAATCTCATTGCTTGCACAGCAGCGTTTACAGGCAAGGAAGAATAAAGACTGGAAGAAATCTGATGAATTACGGGATACAATCAAATCATTAGGTTATTTTATAAATGACACGCCGTCAGGCCAGATAATTAAGAAGGGATGATATGTTAGTTAATATATTTCAAAAAGGCTTTAATTTTTCACAGGACGGACCAGGCAACAGGCTTGTTTATCATTTACAAGGCTGCAATATGCATTGTCCATGGTGCTCTAATCCTGAAGGCATAAGCGAGAAAGGAAGTATAATGGTCACAGAGGGCATTAAAGATGAAATTTGCCCAAAATCAGCAATAACTTCTGGAATACTTGACAGCACTGTCTGCAAGGGATGCTCGAGGATGTGTCTGCAGACACCTCACTTAGGGATTAAATTATCATCTGTCACATACGAAACTGATGATATCGTTGATGAAGCAGTCAGAAGCAGGTCCATGTTCTTTTCAAACGGAGGGGTAACTTTCACCGGAGGAGAACCAACATTGAATATGCCGGTCTTAACCGATATGCTGAAAAAACTCAAACAACATAATATTAATACCGCTATCGAAACAAATGGTTCGCATCCGGATCTTGTGTCTGTAATAGGATATGTGGACCACCTGATAATCGACTTCAAGCATTATGATGATGATAAACACAGAAAAACTGTCGGAATCTCTAATGCCATTATTAAAAGAAACTTAAAAAAATTATCTTATCTTACAAAAATTATTATAAGGATACCGCTCATAAAAGGATTTAATGCGGAAGAGGAGAATGCCCTAGGATTCATACATGCTTTATCCGAATGTAACAAACAGAACATATCAGTTGAGTTTCTTAGATTTCATGAATTTGGTAAATCTAAATGGATGCAATGCGGTATTGAGTATAAAATGAACGGAAATGAATATATTTCCAAGGACACAATTGAAATGTTTACCCGTAAATTTAATGATAATGGATTTAATACTATAACAACATGACCTATGGAGGTTAACATGAATGCATATGAAGTATATACACCAGAAATAATAGATAAAAAAGCTTCTTATCTATTTAAGGAAGAACGCAGTTTAAAAAGGCTTGATGGCTGGTTTTTGGCACGCGAGATCGTTTGCGATATACATAACGAGTTAAAAGATTTGCCAAAAGAGATCCGTGCAGCTCATGAGCTCAAAAATATTGTAATAAATATACCATTAAGCATAAGTGAGCATAATATTTTCGCAGGAACACAAAGAGATGCATTTGCCAGATCATATGCTTTGATAAATCCTTCATTCGAAGTTGAAACTTTTTCAGGTTACTGTGATCCCACTGCCATATATGATGATATTGAACCAAATGAAGAATTTGCAAAAGAAAGAATTACGAAAGTTAAGGAATTCACAAAAAATACAGAATTTGTAAAGAAGTTAACAAAAGTATATGATGATTATGAGCAGTATACAAAAGAGGTCATATTTTTCATTGAACAAGTTACCGGTCATGTAATACCTGATTTCCGCCCTGCTTTAAAATATGGTATAAAAGGTATAATCGAAAAAACAGAAGAAAGTATAAGAAGTGAGAAAAACGAGGAAAAGCGTAACAACCTTATTGCAATGAAGCTTACTCTTGAATGTTCTATACTGCTGGCTAACAGATATGCTGATATTGCTGCATCACAATATGAAGAAGCTTCAGATGAAAGAAAGAGGCAACTGCAGCTGCTCGAATCTACATTGAGAAAAGTTCCCTACCTGCCTTCTGAGAATCTATATGAAGCAATACAAGCATTTTTATTATTATGGCAGGTAATGTGTCTCGAACAAGCCCCGAATCCATTTGCCTTTTCTGTTGGAAATGCAGACAGGATTTTTGAACCTTACAGAAAAAATCTAACAAGAGAACAGACTTCAAGCTTATTTAAACACTTCCTTGTATTCTATAATGTCGGGGACAGATCTTGGGCAATATCGCAGAATGTCCTTCTTGGAGGTAAATCAAATAGTGGTGAGGATCTTACGAATGTATGCACATATGCATTTCTTGACGCATATTATGCCATGAATTTTCCTCAGCCGATATTATCAGTCAAACTTCATAAGAACACACCTTCAAAACTTTATGAGGAGTTAGGAAGGTTTTTCTTCACGCCTGGATGCCTCACACCTTCTCTATTCAATGATGAATCAGTTTTTGAGGTACTTACAAAAGCAGGTATTGAGAACCACGACCTTGAGGATTACTCTGTGGCAGGCTGTCAGGAACCGTTAATCATGGGTAAGGATAATGGGAATACCACTAACAGCTGGCTAAATCTTGGCAAGATCCTTGAAATGACAATTAACAATGGGTGCTCTTTAATATCTGATGAACAGCTTGGAAGAAAAAGAAACATTGATAATCTGAATCTTCTTAAGAACATTAGGGAGTATTTTTATGATGATGCAAAATTCTATATAAAACTTATGACAGATGCTGCTAATGCCGCTTCCATTGCATTATCGGAACTGCCTGTGCCTTTCCTGTCAAGCTTCATGGGCGGACTTGAAACGGGATATGATATGAGAGATGTAAAGAATCAGGGAACTAAATACAATGCAAGCGGATGCTTAATTCATGGTTTGTCTGTAGTTGCAGATTCCATAATTGCTGTAGATGAATACTTAAAGGCATACCCGAATGATCCTGACAGGTTATTAAATGCTATAAGGAACAATTTTGAAAGTGATCCTGACATAAAAGCTTTCTTAAAAAAAGCTCCTAAATACGGCAATAATATTCCTGGTCCTGATTCACTTGCTCAGGAAATTTCAGTAAAAATATCCGATTATGTAAAATCTATGAAAAATTACCTAGGTAACAGCTTCCGCGCTGACTGGTCCACACCATCCACTCACCTTCTTTATGGATACTGGGTAGGAGCCACACCTGACGGAAGAGCTGCCAGGCAGATGCTGGGTTATGGGATAGATCCATTATACGGCGAAGCGACAATGGGTTTAGGTTTTAGGATATTATCCTGCATGAATCTGCCATTTGAGCAGATGAATGGGGGTTATGCTTCACATTTTGGCATTGACCCTAAATATTTCACTGCCCAATCATACGAAGAGAAAGGCATACAGTTTAAGGAAAGAATAATTCATCCTTTGTTTTTTAATGAATTAAACAATTCATTATGTCCATATTACCTCTATGTGAATGTCACTACTGCAGAAACTTTGAGAAAAGTTCTTGCTGATCCTGATAAATATGCTCCGAATGGAGTTTATATAATGAGGATTCACGGCACATTTGTTAACTTTTTAGACCTTTCCCCTGCTATTCAGAATGACATTATAACTAGACTGGATCCACAGTCCACAGCAATATAGGTGAGCAAATGATTGCTTTAGGGTTAGATATAGGAACAAGCAAGATTTGTGTATCTGTCATCGAAAGCGGGACTGGAAAATGCTTAGAAAATTTTCATGCACTTAATAATACTTTCATTTTTATAGATAATAAGCAAACAAAGATGCAGGATGCCAAAGCAATAAAAGATAAAGCATTCAATCTTATTGAAATGGCACTTTCAAAATATCCAAATATCGGATGTATTGGAGTGACAGGACAGATGCATGGAATAGTCTATATAAAGGATGATTTTTCCATAGCAAGCCCTCTGTTTACATGGCAGGATGAATCTGGTGATCTGCAATACGAAGATAGCGGATTATCACATGCAGAAAATCTTACAAAGCTGACCGGATACAAAATGGCAACAGGATATGGACTAACTACCCTGTATTATCATATGCATCAGAAAATCGATTTTCAAGCTAGTTACATATCAACAATTCACAGTTATGTCGCATGCTGTATGGCAGATTGCAAAAAGCCTGTCCTTCACTCTTCAGACGCACATTCACTTGGCCTTTACAATTTAGATAATAACAGATTTGACTGTAAAGCTCTTGAAAAAGCAGGTATTAATGAAAGAATTTTACCCGATGTCGTGAATTCACCTGTAATATTAGGCAAATACAGAAACAGAATACCTGTCTGTGTCGCAATAGGAGACAATCAAGCAGGATTTATGGGATCAGGCTGTATTGATGATATTCTTGTGAATATCGGAACAGGAAGCCAGATTTCATTAAAAACAGATATAATATCCATAATAAGCCCTGACATTGAGATACGTCCCTTGTCTGATGATAAACACATATTCGTAGGAGCATCCTTATGCGGAGGAAGAGCTTTTGCCATACTGAAGAGCTTTTATGAGGATGTTATAGAAATGGCTGGATTCACTTCGCCTGAAAATTTATATGACATAATGCTTCAGAATATGAATTTGCCTAATAATGAAAGTGATTTGGTATTTTCCACTCTCTTTTGCGGCACAAGAAATGACCCTACTGCTAAAGCAAGCATAACAAATTTAACTGCGGACAATTTTACCACAGCTGATATTACTTATGCAGCTTTAAAAGGAATAAGTAATGAGCTGTATGCAATGTATAATGCTATAAAGAAATATGACTCATCAAAAAGAATCCGGCTCATCGGTTCAGGAAACGGTATACGAAAAAATCCATTACTAAGAAATATACTGGAGAAAACATTTTCTATGTCTCTTTCGATACCAGTAAATACAGAAGAAGCTGCATATGGCGCTGCTTTATATGCACTGACTTCTACTGGTTTTTTCAAATCGGTTGAACAAGCGCAGAAAATGGTGGAATTTGAGGATGAACATGAATAAGAAACTACATGAATTAGCAAAAAGTCCAATATTCTTCGAAAGAAACAGGGTTTTTCGTGTATATAAAGGAGGAGCTCTTTTTAACAGGCTTTTCAATGATCCTGCAGACGACGGGAATTACCCTGAAGAATGGATCGCTTCTTCAGTAAGAGCATTGAATAAAATAAGCAAAGGCCCGAAGGAAGGCATATCCAAAGTATTAAATACCGATATTTATCTTGATGATCTTATTACAGCATGTAAGGAAGAGATACTTGGACCAAGTGATGACATTGGGATACTGGTTAAAGCGCTTGACAGCGCGGTAAGACTGCCAGTACAAGTCCACCCCGATAAACCATTTTCAAGAAAACACTTCAACAGTGAATATGGCAAAGCTGAAGCATGGATAATCCTTGATACAAGACCGGATTCCTGTATCTACTTTGGATTTAAGGAAGGAATAACAAAAAAGGATCTTGTATTAGCAGTGGAAAAAAGCATCAATGAAAAAACAGCAATGGAAAACCTTATCGTAAAACATAATGTAAAGAAAGGCGAAGTATATTTCATACCAGCAAGAGCAGTTCATGCAATCGGATATGGATGCCTTATACTGGAGATACAGGAACCGACAGATTTCACAATACAGCCAGAAGCATGGTGCGATGATTACAGGCTGAATGATTATGAGATGTATATGGGTTTAGATAAAGTCACAGCACTAAGCTGCTTTGATATGTCAATCTGCGGAAAAGACGCAATTGAATTATCAAAGGTACAACCAAAAATAACTTCCAAAAGTCATAATATTATAATTGAATCTCTTATCGATGAACGCAAAACTGATTGTTTCTCTGTCAACAGAATCAGTCTTGATGCTGACAGTGTTGTTTTAGGACAAGGACCTTCCATATATTTTGTCGCAGAAGGCAGCGGAATTGTAACATGCGAAAAAAGAACCAAACTCATTAAAAAAGGAGACTATTTTCTGCTCCCGTACTGTATGAGAGAAAAATGCATATTATCTTCAAAAGAGCATATGTCTGTTATTGAATGCTTTAAAGGGGGTAATAGTTGATTTCAACTGAAAATTTCCCACTACGGATAAATAGTCCTGTTAGTTATGGAGGACATGTTCAGGGTATTGCAGTTGACAGGAAAAACGGTCATATATACTTTTCATTTACTACAGAGCTTATAAAATGTGATCTTGCTGGTAATTTATTAGGTTCAGTTAAAGGCTGGATCGGTCATCTGGGATGTATTGATTTTGATGATGAGAACGAGTTAGTTTTTGGGTCATTGGAGATAAAAAATGATTCTATAGGTTCTTCAATAAAGAAATTATTGAACTTTGACGCTGATATTCCTGACTCTTTCTATATAGCCATTTTTGATGGCAGGAATATCACAAAGAAAGATATAGATGCAGGTAAAAGTGATGTTATGAGGACTTCTTACATAAAGGAATGTACAGAAGACTATAAAAATAAAAGATATGGTTGTTCAGGAATTGACGGCACATGTATAGCTCCGGATATTGAGAATAATGATGGCATATGTGACTGCATATATACAGCATACGGTATATATAAAAATAATGAAAAAGGTCTAAATGATTATCAGATAATATTAAAATTCCCTTTAAAAGATATTATAAGATTCAGCAGTTACTTTAAAGATAATCCTTTTCACAATATCGGATGCGATTCAGTCACTGATAAGTATTTCATTTATACAGGAAATACAAATTTCGGCATTCAGAATCTGGAATATGATGGAAAAACAAAAGACTGGCTGATGGCTGTTTACAAAGGAAGTAAAGCTTATTTTCCTAATTATTCATACTTCGTGATTGATGGCTCAAAGAATCCATCTTATATGAAATTGAGCTATGATCAAATCCAACAAAATCAAAAAGTTCTTATTCTCAAAGATATACGGAATTTAGGCTGCAGTACTCCTGGTTTCGATTTTTCATCAGGACAGGAGGGATTGTATTCATTTGATAATGGTTATTTCTATATTGCGAAATCATTAAGGAGTGATGATAACGGTTGGTATGCCCAGATAGATATGTATTCACTTTCATATCAGAATAAGGAAGTATTTGTTAAGGTGGAATATGAGCGATAAAAGCAGTTTCTCAAAAGTACAGATAAAGAGCTCTTTAATGCTGCTTATTACCTCCTTTATCTGGGGTTTTGCATTTATATCACAAAGAATAGGACTTGAAACAATGGGTATACATACTTTTACAGCAACCCGTTTTATTCTTGCTGCATTGGTATTAGGTATATTTTTATTCATTATGGATTCAAAAAATAGTAAAAAGCCCTCTCTGCTTGGAAATGGTACAATACATGATAAAAAAAATCTTCTTATTTCCGGAATCGCATGCGGTGTGATACTTACTATCGCAAATTTCTTTCAAATGGCTGGGTTGCAATATACAACTGTTGGTAAAGCTGGTTTTATAACAGTCCTTTATATAATTATAGTTCCGATTTTAGGGTTATTTTTTAAAAAGAAGGTTAGCCTGACAGTATGGATAAGCGTATTGATAGCTCTTGCCGGCTCATACCTGCTTTTCATTCAAAAAGGATTTAGTGTTAATAAAGGTGATCTGTTCATCTTAGTCAGCGCATTCCTGTTTGCTTCACATATAATGGTTATAGATCATTTCACAAAAATAACTGACAGTATCAGAATGGCTTTTATACAATTTCTCGTATGCGGTTTGATTTCCTTTGTCGCAATGTTCATATTCGAAAATCCTGAATGGAATATAATACTGGATGCATGGCTTCCTATTACTTATGCAGGCATATTGTCATCAGGTGTTGCATATACCTTCCAGTTTGTAGCCCAGAAAAATCTTTCCGCTCCTGTAGCTTCGATAATAATGAGCATGGAATCAGTATTTGCCGCTTTAGCAGGATGGATTATACTGGAAGAAGGCCTTTCATATAAAGAAATTGCGGGTTGCCTGCTTATCTTTTTTGGGATAATACTTATTCAGGTACCATATAAACAAATGATAAGAGCAAGTAAGCTCTGAACTATTTTTTTTATACTTATTTATGATACAATTAAATAAATTAATTACGAAAGGCTGAACCATGAACATACAGGAATCCGCAGAGATGTATCTTGAAACAATCCTGATTCTCTTACAGACTTCGGACATGATACGTTCCATAGATATTGTTAACTATACTGGCTATACAAAACCAAGCATAAGCCGTGCAGTCAATCTGCTAAAGAAAAACGGATATCTGAATATAGATGAAAAAGGGTATATCTCTTTGACTGCTTCCGGAGAAGAAATTGCAATAAATATTTATGAACGGCATTGTGTCCTTACAGATGTCCTCTTAAAGCTTGGGATAGATGAAAAGACAGCCAAACAGGATGCATGCAAAATAGAACATGTTATAAGCAATGACACTTTTAACAAAATTAAAGAAGCTTTATATAAATAGCATCCGGAGGATTTATGACACCAAGACAAAGAGCAATAACAGCGTTGAACAGAGGCATTCCCGATGAAATACCTACATTTGAATTGGAATTCCAGCTTACCGATGAGCTGGTAGGTAAAGAATTCCTAAGACAAGAACATCTGGAAAAGATGAGTGAAAAAGAAAAAGACATCGCTTTACATGAAAATGCTGAGCTGATGGTTGAAGTGTATGAGAAACTCGAGTATTCAATAATACCTATCCACTATCTATGGCTGGATGAATCCATAAAAACAGCACAGATTATAAATAAAATGACCAACTTCAGATATCTACTGACAAGACATGGAGACGGAACATACAGCATTCCTGACGGCAACGAAATGTATGAGTTCGCATACAGGATTGCAGATGATCCTAAAGGTCTTCTTGAACAAGCTGAAAAAATGGCTTTAAGCGCAGTGGAAAGGAATAACAGGGCGATAGATGGAGGTATAGAAAGCTTTATATTATGCTCTGACTACTGTTATAACAATGGACCATTCTTATCTCCAGACCAATTTTCCATTTTCATAACTCCATATTTGTCAAAAATAATTAAAGGAATAAGAGATTCTGGAGGATATGCAATTAAACACACAGATGGAAATATAATGCCTATACTTGATCAGCTTATTGAAGCCAATCCGCACGCAATTCATTCACTTGATCCAATGGCTGGAGTGGATATTGCAAAGGTTAAGAAGATTGCAGGAGATAAGGTATGTCTAATTGGTAATGTGAACTGTGCACTGCTTCAGACTGGTTCAGATGATGAAGTTATTAAAAGCGCTGAATACTGCCTTACACATGGGAAACCAAAAGGCGGTTATATATATTCTACCAGTAATGTGCCTTTCAAAGGTCTGGACCTTAAGAGATATCAGCTTGTCTTGGATATTTGGAAGCAATACAGGAAATATTAATCAAAACACATAAAAATTCCCAAAATACCGGCCCTTTTTTTTGACGCCTAGCATACGCCAGGTGGGTTCTGTGATGGATGTTTCTGTCTTCCGCCAGATCACGGCTTGACATCTGCATTCATACTTCCAAATCCCGTCAAATTACTGTAGGTTCAAATACAAGGGTTATCGTGTACCTCAGGAATTCTTCTACTTGGATTATACAATATAATACCTTTTATATCAAGATATTATATTGATTAGAAATGTGATATACTTAATTTTTGAGTGTATTACTTCTTGCATAATGAAACAGATACTGCTGTGCATAACCTGCTAAATTGCCGAATTTCTCCTGCCCGTATTTTAAGACATAATCAATACTGACATCTTTTTTTATATATAAATCCTGCATTATCCGTTTAACCCATACATCTGTAGGAAAAGCAGATGAAGAAATACCTGAAAAAAGAATAATGCAGTCAGCAACCTTATGCCCTACCCCTTTGAGTTTCATAAGTTCCTTCTTTGTTTCATCATATCCCAACTTTACATATCTTTTTTTATCGAAAGATTCAGACATAGCTTTAATCATAATAGCAGATGATTGAATATAGTCACACCTAAATCCTGCTTTACATTCATTAATAGTGCATATATCCGCTTCACTTACAGCTTTAATAGTCGGAAAAGCATAATACCCACCGCTAATAGGTTCACCAAGCAGCCTGCACAAATCTTTGATATTCTTTGTTATTCTTTTGATATTGCTATTGGATGATGTTATAAAACTGATTGTTGTTTCAAAGAGCTCTTGGTTAAGTAATCTGATACCAGGTGAGGATGATATTGCTTTATTCATAATATCATCTTTTCTCAATTTTTCTTTTATTTCATCATAATCAACTCTTAAATCAAAATAATCATTCCAGATATCCGAGAAATCCTGTTTATTACAGAACATCTTTATATGAGTCTGTGTTTGCTGCACTACAAGCCTTTTACCATGAGCAATGCCAAAATAGCTACCCTCATCTTCCAGTTTCTCCCATCTGAAGCATTGCCCGCATTCAAAAGTATCTTTAATACTTATATCGTCAGGGCTTACATTCTCCAGTATGACATAATCATCATATAGGACCGGTTTAATCTTCATATTCTATACATATCATGCAATGACCTTCCAGCTTATCCAGCGTGAATGCTATTTTGCCGTTTCTTACAGTGAATTTAACAGGCTTGTTCTCTGGTACGATTTTTATATTCCTAATTGTCTTGGGAATGTTTAGTTTAACCTTTGTTTTATATACTGGTATTACATCCTCAATGACATCAAAATCTGTACATCTTCTTTCAGGTATATAATGAAGCAAGTGCAGAATATATCTTTTTTCTTCTTTCTGTATGTTTATTGCTGTAAAAATAGTTGAAGGGCCATCATGACTTACAAGGTTATCTTTCATCAGAAGCTTAATTGCATCATTAAGCATGCTTTTAATCCATTTCGGCCCTTTCTTATTATATATCTCGAAAATCGGATGACTGAAGTAAATGGCATTTCTGCTTTTGTTAATGATTACAGCATCATATGCTTCGATATGAGAAGACGGTCCCTGCAGGTGTGATGAAAAATGCTTGTAAGATCTGTTAAATACAGGTTCATAGGCTTTGACAAGACATTTCCCCTCATTAGCTATTGTTTCCATTCCTTTAGCATACATCACATACTCAGTCTTATACAAATCCTTACCTATTACATTAGTGGGAATAACATAATCAGCATATCCATTTTTTGAAATGAATCTTCCTTTAACAGGTTCATTATAGTCATCAACTGTCTCCTTAATGACCTTGACTGCGGATTTCGAGAATATTGAATCAAATACTGATATGATTTTCCCGTTATTTTTTAAGTACTCGCAAAGCTTTTTATCCATGCTTTCGTCAATTTTTATTCTTTCAGGAATAATCAATAATTTATATCTGTTAAAATCCATATCCTGGTCAATAAAGTCAAATTGATATGCCAACTGGCTTAGT
This sequence comes from Clostridiaceae bacterium, assembly GCA_012729955.1. Classification (GTDB taxonomy): domain Bacteria; phylum Bacillota; class Clostridia; order DUPQ01; family DUPQ01; genus DUPQ01. The sequence continues at coordinate 3,509 of JAAYBX010000025.1, read as the reverse complement.
ATACTTTCGATAGCAGCCTGAGATGAGGATACTCTGCTTTTATCATCTGTAGGAACGAATACGCCTATTTCTGCAACATGATCTGCATTTGCACACCAAGGCTCTTTTTCTTCAACTTTCGAATAAACTTTGCCAATGAGATCATACACAGGTTTTGATAAAACACCGCTCGGTTCAAACTGATCGCCAATCAGACACTTTGAATTAAGAGCAAGCATTCTGAAAACTTCATATTCAAGAGCCTCAACATTTTTAAAAGAATGGAAATCACCCCAGCTGGTGTGGAATTTACCTGTATGTGCAAGATAATCCTTACCTAGATTTCTTGTGTATCTGCATGTTACAGGAAAATGCATATAACCCCATCCTCCGCTTGGCAGGCTTTCTATTTCATAATGGGAATATGTATCCTTTGATGGGATTTTATCTTTGAATGAAACATGTCCGCTATTAAAGAATACTAATATACCAGGTTTAATAGACCAGACTAAGGATGACATTTCGCTCTTGAACCGGTTCATGACCTCTCTCGCGTGCCGTCTCCTGTCCTCTTCATCAAGAGGATTCAATCCTTTGTTTCTCATGCTTTCCATGCAATAGGTGCAGGAGCAATCCAGTTCGCTGACTATGTCGAAAAATACCCCGTCACAGTCAAGTTCAGAAACGAATTCAGTAACATGGTTCTTCAAAAAGTCAATGTATGGTGTATTGACACAGATTCTCTGATAAAATCCGTCTTTGTTGAAATAATCTCCCTCTATGGTTCCATCAGGTCTTCTTACCAGCCACTCAGGATGCCTTATAGCAGTATACATATCCCATTGTACAGTTGTATATACAGGGACTTTTATATCATTATTATGACATGCTTCAATTTGTTTCTTTAATAGGTCTTTTTCAACAAGGTAAGGATGTATCCTCTCTTTGTTTATTTTTGAATCGTAATATATCATTCCATGATGACATCTTGCAAAGCATGTTATCGAATTTACATGGGCATCCTTCAATGTTTTTACGAATTCTTTTTCATCAAATCCTGCCCCGATATCTTTTATTAACTCGCTTGTGTGAAAATCCAGATGAATCTGCCTGAAACGTAACCTGTCTTCCATAATTTTATTCTCCTACATCACATTTTTGTATATTTATATTATTTATTCCTAAAATTGCAGTACATAAAGGCATGAACCTTTCAATACTGTCAGAAGTAAAAACTTCAAGACTGCCTTTTGCTTTTTGTGTTTTCAGTAATTTCATCTTTCCTAATATTTCTTTAGTCTGACTGGCTGTTATTAATGCTGAATCTACTAAATTTACACCTTTGCCAATCGTACGTCTTATAACTTCCTTTAAAAGAGGATAATGCGTACATCCGAGAATCAGTGTATCTATATCAGTGTTACTAAAAGAATTGAAGTATCTTTTGGCAACCATCTCTGTTATTTCATCATCCCACCATTCAATCCCTTCTTCTGCAAGTGGTACAAATAAAGGACAGCTTTTCTGGAAAACGGTTATGGATGTATCCAATGCTTTCAATGCTTTCTCATAAGAACGGCTTTCCACTGTGGCTTTTGTCCCTATGACTCCAATTTTCTTGTTTTTAGATTCAGAAAAAGCTAATTCTGCTGTAGTGGATATGACTCCTATAACCGGAAGACTGTAATTTGCATTTATTACATCCATTGCATTGGAGCTTACTGTATTGCAGGCGATTACTACCGCTTTCGCACCTTTTTGAGTAAGAAATTTCATGCTCTGCAAGGCAAAAAGCTCTATTGTTTCCTTGGATTTTCCTCCATATGGAGTTCTTTTACCATCGCCGAAATATATAATATCTTCATAAGGAAGGTGTTTTATTATTTCTTTGAGTACTGTGAGACCGCCGATACCTGAATCAAATACTCCTATTTTACCTTCAGTCATTATTCGCACCTTCATAATCCAGCTCGAATCTGTATCTTTCTTTTCTGTCTTCTGCAAGAGTAATCAGTTTTGTAAGGAGCTGGCTGTATGGTATACCAGCCTGTTCCCATAACTTCGGATACATGCTTATACTTGTAAATCCCGGAATGGTATTGATTTCATTTACTATAGCTTTCCTTCCTTTTGTTAGAAAAAAGTCTACTCTTGCCATTCCATAACATCCGATTATCGAAAATGCTTTCTCTGCTATTTTTTTTATTTCCCGTGCTGATGAATCAGGTATATCTGGATTCATTACAGTCATGCTTTTGCCATCCAGATATTTTGCATTATAGTCATAGAATTCATTCGAGGAAAGTATCTGTCCTACTCCTGATGATGAAACGTTTTCATAAGAACCTAATACAGCGACTTCCAGCTCCTCCCCTTCAACAAATTCCTCTACAAGGACTTTTCTGGAAAAGCGAGAAGCAAATACAAGAGCTTTCTTAAGGCTATCAGAATTTCTTGCTTTATTTATGCCGACAGAAGAACCGCATTCGGAAGGTTTTACGAAAACCGGGTATGCAAAACTGCTTTCAATAGCTTTTATGACAGAGTTTATGGATTTATCAATATCATCACATGTAAACCACAAATAATCTGCCACAGCTATACCGTTTTTTGACAATATGTCTTTGCAGAGGACCTTGTCCATACATACTGCTGAAGAAAGAACATCACAGCCAACATATGGTATTTTGCATAATTCTAAAAATCCCTGCAGTTTCCCATCTTCGCCTATAGTTCCATGTATAATAGGGAAAACAATATCTATACCCATCTTTTCAAACATGGAAATATCCGGTGTAATGCTTTTTTTTGCTAATTCATTGTTTACAGAAGTAATATCTTTAAGAAAAGCTTCACTCGGTTCGTATTCATATAGGAAAAATTCATTTTTCTTAGATATCTCCATCACAGTAACTGAATATTTTTTCTTGTCAATATATCTTATCAGGTTTGAAGCGGAAATACGGGAAACCTCATGTTCGGTGGAAGTGCCTCCGAAAATTATACATACATTTTTCATTTTTTAATCCTCTTTAGTATAGTAACAGTCTTTTATAGCTCCAAAATAGAACATATGATAATCATCAGTTTTGTAATACTTGTTTTTTATTGACTCTTCAATAGTGTTCTTATCCATAGCTGTTTTCTGAATAACTTCACATTCGATATGAAGATCGCATTTATCAATAATATCCTTTTTTTCAAATCCGCACAGTTTGAATTTATCAATATCCCTACCGGATTTAGTCCCACAGATAGCAAGCTCTTTTTTCATTACCGTATTTTTTGGGATACTTAATGTGAACTCACCTGACTTTTCTATAAGCTCATAAGTATGCCTGGAGAACCTCACCGCAACACATATAATAGGTTTTCCCCAGCATATTCCCATCAAGCCCCAGCCAATAGTCATTGTATTATATTCACCTTCAAAATTCGTATTGAGAAAAATACCTTCTGGCAGCTGTCCGTTAAATCTTTTAAAAATATCTTCATAATTTACTTGAACTCTCATAATTTCCCTCTTCAAT
>JAAYBX010000024.1 GCA_012729955.1 Clostridiaceae bacterium | reverse complement strand
TCAACTTTAGAGCCTGTATCGGTTATTTCAAATGTCGAATCTGAACTGACATATGTACTGAAAAGATCATAATATTTAACAGCTTTGGTATTACCGTCTTTTATTCTTCTAACTACGAAATTCTGCCTTGTAAGATCCAATGCGCCTGTAGGATCAAGTTGGGAAACATAACCTACATTAGTATCAGGATCCACATATGTTACAGTTACATTATCGTAATCATCATAATAATTTAAAAACCTGATTACATTGTAATAACTCGATACAGAGCTGATTTTCGTAGGGTCCATAAGCCCGATTATTTCAACTTCATCATCCAGATCATCTAGTATCTGTTTTGATGTGTCACTCAAAGTGTATAATCCTTCAGGTGTAAGATCCCATTCTAATTCCAGTAATGGTATAGTAATATTAATAACAACAAATAAAGCAAGTACAACTGCGACAATTATAAATGAACTGGTACCATATCTGAAACTCTTGCTTGTGAATATTTTTCTTAATCTGTTTTCTTTTTTCATATCATCACCCCTGTATCCAACGGCGTCTTTCAATAACTCTGATTGTCATATATAACATCAAAGCCGTAAAAGACAGGAAGAAAATAATATTCTCCAATGAAAGCAGCCCCTGAGTGAAGACCCCGTATCTTGAAAGGACCGACATCCATTCCATTATACCGCCAAGCAAGCCGCCGACTGTTGCAGCATATTGATCAGCAATCCACATTGAAAACATGATTACCAAGGATATAATTGCCGCTATAATCTGATTTTCAGTAAGTGATGAACAGAAAACGCCAACAGAACAGAACGCCGCTCCAAGAAGTATGAATCCTACATATGCTCCGACAAGCTGTGTTGTAATAACTCCCTCAAATATAACAACTATAAAAGGGTAAACAAACGAAATACCTACTATCACTAAGAAAACAGTAAAAGTAGCTAAAAATTTACCTATCACTATCTTCGGTAAAGATGTCGGTGAAGTAAGCAGAAGAACCTCTGTCCCATTCTTCTTGTCTTCTGCTAAAATCCTCATTGTAAGGATTGGTATTATGAATATAAGGAATATACCGACATCATCAAGAACATCAACAAAATCACCATAACCCGCTTTAAGTGCAGGATGGAAGTAGATTGACATTATCAGAAGATATACTCCTATAAGTACATATGCTATGGGGGACTTAAAATATCCCGCTATTTCTTTTTTTGCTACAGCTGACATATTATTCCTCCTCTGTCTGTGTTATGCCTGTATTGCTTACGACTGAGATGAATATATCTTCAAGAGTTGCTGCAGAAGGCTTGATTTCCAATATAGGCATCTTGTTTTCTGCCATCTTGAAGAATATTTCTTCTCTTATATCACTGCTGTTCTTCGTTTCCAGTACATACTTATAAACCAAATCTTCAGCTTTTGTAGTCATGGTAACATATTTGACATTTGGTATATTGCCTAAAGTCTTCAAAACCTTGTCTTTGTCACCTTTCACTGTCAGATTTAGCTTGGACATTTTTGAGAGATTGCTCGAAAGCCTGTCCGGAGTATCCTCAGCTGCAATCTGGCCTTTGTTAATTATAACTACTCTTTCACATATCATGCTTACTTCAGGCAATATGTGTGTACTTAAAATTATCGTTCTGTCTGTTGCAAGACCTTTTATTACTCTTCTGATCTCGACAATCTGTTTTGGGTCCAATCCCACAGTAGGCTCATCAAGAATCAATACTTTTGGATTTCCTATCAAAGCCTGTGCAAGCCCGACCCTCTGACGATATCCTTTTGATAAATTATCAATAAGTCTTTTCCTATGGTCTGTCAAGCCTACAAGTTCCATTATGTCTGATAATTCACTTTTCTTTTTGTTTTTTGGTGCTTTTTTTAAATCAGAAACGAAATTGAGATATTCAGTTACAGTCATATCCTTATATAAAGGCGGCTGTTCCGGTAAGTACCCTATTCTTTTTTTTACTTCCTCTGGATGTGTCAAAATATCATATCCGTCAACCTCGACTGTCCCGCTTGTCGATGGAAGATAACCTGTTACGATATTCATTGTAGTGGATTTTCCAGCACCGTTAGGTCCTAAAAATCCCAGAATCTCTCCTTCTTTTACTTTGAAACTTATATCATTGACAGCAACAACTTGTCCGTAATGCTTGACAAGATTTTTGATTTCAATCACTGGGCTGCCCTCCTTATTATTAATCTGACATTAGTTTTACAGCCTTTTTATTATAACCTCATAATATATGGTTTTCAACAATATTTTACGCTCCCATTATCTATAGTATGTATTTTCTCTTTAATTGTTGTTAATACAGTACAGTTTTGCTATTATATACAGGAGGAGGAGGAGTATGAACAGTCACTGGCTGTATCATACAAATATTCTTATGTACGATGGTGAACACAGGCCTTTAATACTCATTATACTGTTTTCAATAATATCAGTAGGCTTCTTTAATTTTTACTGGTTATATATTGCTACTTACGAGATCAAGCAGGTTTCCGCTGATTCAGATAAAATAAAACCGGGTGTTGAAACATTCCTAGCTATTATTACTGCAGGCTTATATATCATCTACTGGTCATATAAGTATAACAAACTATTATCTGAAGCCCAAAGAACGCATAAAATGACTCCTCAGGATGTATCCCTTCCTGCTGCGATATTCTCATTACCAGTTTTAACCTGCATTGGAATGTGCTTTACACAGTATCAGCTTAACCGCCTATGGAAATACGGTACTGCTCCAGAAGCGAAAAAGAAAAGAAACAAAAAGAAATAGAGTGATATGTTAAAATTAAAGTTAATATGCCGTAAAATAAAAATGTGCTTATTAAGCACATTTTCCTTACTGGATCTATAAGCCGGGTTCTGTATTAGACGATCATCTATCTAGGCACGATATTTCTATCATACTCAAGCCACCTCTAGAGACGGGCGGGCTACCCATAGTCCCTATATGCGGTGTTGCTCCAGGTGGGGTTTACATAGCCAGGCATGTTACCATGCCGCTGGTGAGCTCTTACCTCACCTTTCCACCCTTACCGTAATGCTACGGCGGTATATCTCTGTTGCACTTTCCTTAAAGTCACCTTCACCGGTAATTAGCCGGCACCATTGCCCTTCGGAGCCCGGACTTTCCTCATTTGCAGCCTTTCGGCTTTGCATCCGCGATCATCTGATCCAGTCAGGAATATTATTATATCATTTTTCAGAATTTGCATCAAACATATGTGGAAATTCTTTTTTTATACTTCACAACTTCTAGTGATTGGAACTTATCAGTTAGCAGATTATAAAGATCATCAATGAAACATTCCTCTGATTCATAATGCCCCAATTCCACTATAACAGGTCCTTTGTATGCGATAGATTTGATAACATCATACTTTAATTCCCCTGTTATGAATACATCGGCATCTAAATCTTTTATATAATCTGCAAAGCTGCCTGATGAGCCTGTTCCAACTGCGGCTTTTCTTACTATATCTGGTATGCTTCCAGTTACCTTAACCTTGTCAATATCCAGGCTTTCTTTTATTTTTTCAATATATTTATAAAAATCTACCTCACCTGTAATTCCAATCCTTCCTAAAGATATGCCGTCTTCATAGAAGATCTGTCTTAATTCTCTGATATAACATTTTTCAGCCAAGACATCATTCAATCTAGCTGCATCATAGTTCGTGTGAAGTGAAATAACAGCAATTTCATTTCGGATAAGTGAAATAAGCTCATCATTTTCTATCCTGTAAAGAGGATTGTAAATAAAAGGATGATGGGTAATTATAAGATCCGCTTTTGAAAATACAGCATATTCCACAGCTTCTTTCGTAATATCCAGGCATATCATAACTTTTTTTATATTGTCCCTGCCCTTTACTATTAATCCGATATTATCTTCTTTAATACATTTATCCAAAGGTGCAACGAAATCAAGGTAATTCATAATCCTAGATATCTTCATATAGAGCCTCCAATCCTCTTTTCAAATCTGTTTCTTCAGCAAAATCCCTGCCGCCTGCCATATAACCGGATATAATGTCATCTAGTTTCTTAATATAACCTGACAGATAATCTGACAACAGCGGATGATGGATTTCTACTAAATGTTTCGATGCGATTGTATCGATTTTTGTATATGTCCCAGTTATACCAGAGTAACTTGTCAGAAATGCATTGTATATCTTATCTTTATCTTGTGTGAGTGCTTCTGTTTTGATTTCAAATCCGTTATCCCATAAAAAAGCCCTCAACCGTTCGGTCCTGCTCTGACACTGTATTATTACCTGAGCTGCGCTTTTTGCAATTTCCATGTCTTTTACCAATATATCTATTATAACATCAGCACCCATCCCGCTTATAACTATACTGGAACCTTTTTCAACATGGCTTATTCCTTCGCTAATAAATACATCAATACTCTTTTCCATATCAAATAACCGGACATTTCTTTGTGCAATTTTTACAGGTCCCTTTTTTATATCTGTTGCAACAGCTTTTTTACATATCCCTTTAGAAATAAGATATACAGGCAGATAACAATGATCTGTGCCGATATCAAATATCT
>JAAYBX010000198.1 GCA_012729955.1 Clostridiaceae bacterium | reverse complement strand
GGGCTCTGTCGGGGAACAACCTGGGCAGATGGTTCGTAGAGGCCAAGGCAGTCAGATGATATTTGGAGAAGCAGATTGATCCGCAACGAAGGAAAGCACCTGGAATTTGGCAAGGGCGACATTGGCATCCATATGGGAGACACTTGTGATGTCGCTTTGCTGCTGTTCAGGAATTTGGACACACCGGCGCCGATTGGAAAGTTCTTGAACAGGCAAAGAAGAAGAAAAGTTGAAATATTGGATTCAGATGTCGTGATGAGCTTTTCGAACGCTGAGAGTATTGACGCATTGATGAAGTGCCTGAAGGTCATCAGGCGGAGTATGCGCACACCATCTGCTCGGGTGGGCGAAACAGGTGGTTGTCATGAGTGAGCAGGAACTGCGAAGCCATCGATGCTGCTTCACCGGCCACCGCCCGGAAAAACTGAAGCGCGCTGAGGATGAAATCAAAAAAGGCCTCGAGGAAGCAATCCTCAAGACCATTCGTGATGGATACACCACTTTCATCACCGGCATGGCGAGAGGTGTGGACATCTGGGCAGGGCAGATTGTACTAAGGCTCCGTCAGAACAACCCAGACCTGAGGCTCATCGCCGCGCTTCCCTAGCTCATTATAAAAACTATTATAGACATAATCCTTAAAGGAACGATTCTGCGTCATAGCCAACCCCTCCACGTATTATAGATCCATCGTATTACTTTTCTTCTGTATGTTACTTGTTGAAGGTAAATATAGCTAAAATAATCGATCGTAATCACAAAGTATAGAGTACACTAAAATATACCATGAAAACGGAGAAAATTCAATATATAACAACTATAATTCTTGCGAATGCAGAGATTTACTCTTGTGAGAAACACACTTTTCGTGATATAATATTTTAGTCTCGCATGGAGCCCGTATGTATATAGAATTTCCGAGAGGTGGTCCATATGGAAGTAAGTTATAAAAAACTTTGGAAGATGCTTATAGATAAGGATATGAAAAAGAAAGATTTGCAGGCTAAAGCTGGAATCAGCTGGGCATCTGTTACGAAGCTCTCTAAAGGCGAAACCGTTAGTATGGATGTCCTTATTAAAGTATGCAAGGCTCTCGACTGCGACATTGGTGACATTGTGGAGTTGATACCTAAAGAAGATAAGTGAGGTGTTGGTTTTGGCGAACACAAGTAATGATGAAGTAATCAGCAGAGCAAGTGCACATACCATAAAGAAATTTGAGTTGATTGAGAAGTATGTTCAAACGTGGGCTCAAAAGCTGTTAAACAACCAGTATTGCAATGGGCTTGTCTTTATTGACTGCATGTGCAATAGCGGTGAATATTATGACGATGATGCACAGCAGGTGTTCGGCACTGCTACACGTGTATTTAAAGTGCTACGTGATGCAGCAGGTCAGTATGCGAATAAACAGATTGACCTGTATTTCAACGATATAGACTCAAACAAAGTTAACCATTTAAAGCAGCTTCTCAGCAAAAAGGACAAAAGGAATTTTCATGTTCATTTTAGCGCAGAAGACGGGAACGTGCTTTTGAAGAAGCTGGGACAGAACATATATAAAAACCAGGATGTTCATTATCTACTTATATATGATCCGTATGATGCAACGATAGATTGGAATGCCGTTTATCCCTTTTTTAACAACTGGGGAGAAGTAATTATCAATCATGCACTTATGGACTCTACACGGGCTGTGAAAATGGCAAAGTCTGAAGCAGCCGTAAGCAAATACGAAACTACATATCAGATGAATATTGGTGAGTTGAGCACTTATGGAAGCGATAGAGCTGCATTTGAAAAACGTATAGAAAATATTATAGTGGCACTTCGACGTGATAGAAGGAAAGATTATTACATTGCTGCTGCCCCGTTTTTTAATAAGAAAAATGCTATCGCTTATAATTTGATTCACTGTACAAGCAATATTGCCGGTTTCCGGCTTTATAAAAAGTCAGCTTGGCAGACATTTGGTGGAAAATCTTCAACTAAGGATACTCATGGTGCTGAGAATCAACTTGTTCTGGATCTTAACGGCGGGTGTAGCCCTACTACCAGAACAGACGATGATTGTTATTACACAAAGGATATTGCAAAGTATCTACAGTCCATTTTTGATGGGCAACAGAATGTAGAATTGCATAAGGTTTGGGAAGCTCTTGATCGCCACCCTATCTTTCCATCCGATTGCTATCGAAAAGAAATCAAGGATGAACTTAAACAACATTACGGCGCTAAGATTCAGAAAAGCTCAATATGCTTTTCTTCAAGGAGTTAAAAAGCATGAAAAAGGTAACCAGATATATTCAAAGAAAGACCATGCTCTACAAAACCGGTGTAGAGTATGGCGATTATACAATGAACCATGTGCAAGGTTGCGCGCATGGCTGCAAGTATCCTTGTTACGCTTTCATGATGAAGAAGCGTTTCGGGCAAGTTGACTCATATGAGGATTGGTTGGAGCCGTTTCTAGTTTCCAACACTTTAGAACTCCTTGATAAAGAGATCCCGAGGTTGAAAGATAAAATTGAGTCTGTACAGTTATGTTTTACGACTGATCCTTTCATGTACGGATATCCGGAAATAGCAGAGATGAGTATTGCAGCTATTAGAAAACTAAATGACGCTGGAATTAAATGCTGTGTCTTAACAAAAGGAAATCTTCCCTATGAATTAGGGGAACTGTCAAAGCGTAATGAGTACGGAATAACCCTTGTCTCATTGGATGAAAATTACCGGAAGAAAGTAGAACCTGGGGCCGCACCTTATGCTGAACGCTTGGCATCATTAAAAGTGCTTCATGAAAAAGGATACCAGACATGGGTCAGTATTGAACCATATCCGACACCAAACCTAATACATCAAGAAATTGGTATTATTCTTGAGACGGTTTCATTTGTAAATAAGATAATTTTTGGGCGCACAAATTATAGCAAAGAAGTAAGCGCCTACTCAAAACACCGAGAGTTTTACAACGAGCAAGCAAGAACGGTGATTGCTTTTTGTGAAGAACGAGGAATTGCGTATCACATTAAAGAAGGTACTATCACGCAATAAATAAAATGCAGAAAGTTAAGCATGCCTAACATACATAGGCAGGCTATATCTTTCTTAAGTAAAGATGGATAACAAACTTATGAAATTTCTTTTCGGGATTGGAGGACAAAATGGGACAAATGATTAAGACATTTTCTGATGGATCTTTTCTTGAGTACGACCGAGGTAAATTTGATGAATGGTGTGTCTATTTTACTAATATTAATGGCCTCCGTAAGCCGCCTAGTGACACTGACTATTTCGCGCAGCTTCTTCAACTTTCACAAAAATATGGTGTTGAAAAAATCTATAGTGATTATGTAAAAGTATATGAGTTAACTGGAAAGCAGATTTTAAACAGTTCACTTAACAGCATCTCGGCAATTTCAGAAACATACAAAGAAGATGTACTTAATGTCGACATTATTTTTTCAATCTTGTATATGGCCATGATAGCAGAGGAACAAAAACAATTTACCAGGCTTGGAAAACGTATCAAACGCTTGGGCATTCACATGCTCCTTTTTGAAAGAAAGAGCGTACATGAAGCGGCTAATTTCATGCGAGGTATGGGTTGGAGGGATATTGCTGCTCTTTGTGATGAAAGAGGATTTTAAGGAGGTTGAACTTATGGCTAAGCGTGAGATAGAGTATTACTTCTCAAATGTAGGAACACGAAACGATGTTAGAATGCGTGTTGTCAATAAACTTGCAGATGAGGAGCCAGGAACAGGGAGCGGTGATAGTGCATCAAAATACATTTATTTTGTAGAAACTCTTAATTCTGGAGATAGGGTTTATCTCCAGAGACCGGCGAACCT
>JAAYBX010000023.1 GCA_012729955.1 Clostridiaceae bacterium | reverse complement strand
TCGGGATGTCCAGGTGCTAAACAAGCCCAGATTTCAGAACGGATCCATGCGCCATTGGAATGTTTCCAGCGGTTATTCAATTCACCCGACATAGGTGGCAGGATACCATATTCCATGTTTGCTTTGCAGATTCCGTATTCATTCCAATGGGGAGGAACACAACGCAGCCAATACTCACCTAAAGCATGGGAATTTAATTGGTGAGGCCCGTGAAGTTCCATGGCAGAGAGCCAGACCAGCTGCAAGTCTAGGTCATCGTTGGGATAAGCTTCTCCTTTGACAGTAGCATATCCTTTTATATCATTCATTTCAGTTTTTCCTTCATAGGGTACCCCCATGGTCCCCCCTATATTTTTACCAATCCAGCATGCATAGATTTTATCTGTAAGTGTTTCCCTGTTCAGTTTCAACATTATTTAATTGTCCTTTCATTGACATGTGCCATTAGTTTATTGATAAGAATTTTCTTTTACAACATTTAAATTATCAGCCAAACAGATAACAAAATCAAGAGTATGTAAATAACACATAAATCCTTTTATTGAACTTTCTTTAATAAGAGTATTTTTTTGTTTTAGTGGTATAATAACGAAATAATATCTGATTACTAAGGTGCTTATGATTACTTCCTTTAAGAAATATACACATACATTGAACGCTTGCAGCATAGGTTATATAGTACAGGCGATTATTAACAATTTCGCTCCTTTGCTCTTTCTTACCTTTAATAGCAGTTATGGCATACGCCTTGACAAGATTGCACTGCTTGTATCCATAAACTTCATGGTCCAGATAACAGTTGATCTTATTGGAGCAAAATTCATAGATAAAATAGGTTATAGGGTATCTGCAGTAATAGCTCATCTATTTTCAGGTGCAGGATTAATACTCTTGGCATTTCTTCCTGATACCATGAAAGATCCATATATAGGTATTCTCATATCCATATTTTTCTATGCAATAGGCGGAGGGATAATTGAAGTCATAATCTCTCCGATTGCAGAGGCATGTCCGACAGATAATAAGCAGAGCGTCATGAGCTTGCTTCATTCTTTCTACTGCTGGGGACATGTACTGGTAGTAGTGTTATCCACAGTATTTTTCGTCATTTTCGGTATTGAGAACTGGAAGTATCTGTCCTTGTTCTGGGCGTTGGTTCCTCTTTTAAATGCGATATATTTTTTAAGAGTCCCGATATATGCCCTGGACAAAGGCGAGAACGGTTACTTAAGGATAAGAGATTTACTGAAAAACAAAGTATTCTGGTTTGTAATGATTTTAATGATTGCTGCAGGAGCAAGCGAGCAGTCTATTAGCCAGTGGGCTTCAGCTTTTGCCGAATCAGGTCTTAATGTATCAAAGACAGTGGGGGATCTGGCAGGACCTTTAGTATTTGCGGTCCTTATGGGAATATCAAGGGTACTGTTTGCAAAAAAAGGAGAAAAGTGGGATCTGAACAGATACATGATAATCTGCGGAATCCTCTGTCTTACAGGATATCTGCTTGCCTCATTATCATCGTCAGCTGCAGTAGGGTTCATCGGGTGCGCTTTATGCGGTTTTTCAGTCGGCATTATGTGGCCAGGAACATTCTCTTTAGCATCAAAACAGATTAAATATGGAGGTACTGCTTTGTTCGCATTGCTGGCTTTTGCAGGTGATTTAGGCTGTTCTTTCGGACCGTATGTTACCGGCAAGGTCGCAACTGTTTTCAACAATGATTTGAAAATTGGCCTTCTAGCTTCGATAGGATTTCCGATATTGTTTATACTGTTCCTATTGCTTGACAGGAAGAATAAAGGTGTAAAGCTAAAGTAGTCTGCTTGTGATTTTGTATATGATGTTATAATAATTAAGTGAAATATTGATATGGAGGCTTTGATATGAGGATACTGAATATCGGTTCTATGAATATCGATTATGTATACAAAGTTGAACATATTGTCAGTGAAGGTGAAACGCAGAATGTTCTTTTAGTTGAGACTAATGTCGGAGGCAAAGGATTAAATCAGTCTGTAGCGGCAACAAGAGCAGGAGGTACTGTTTTCCATGCAGGCATGATAGGAAAAGAAGGAAAGATTCTAGTAGATTTTTTAAAAAAAAGCGAAGTGGATATTAGTTTAGTCAGTTTATGTGAAAAAGACCAGGGTCATGCGGTAATACAGGTAGACAAGCAGGGCAGGAATTCCATACTGGTATATGGCGGTTCCAATAAAATGATTACAAAAGAATACATAGATAAGGTTTTAGAGGAGTTTAGTTCAGAAGATATCCTCATGGTAAACAACGAAGTCTCTGAAGCAGAGTACATGCTGAAAAAAGCTCATGAAAAGAAAATGAAGACTGTGTTTAATGCATCTCCCATTGATAACATATTATTTAATATGGACCTGAATAATGTAACATACCTTGTTGTTAATGAAAGTGAAGGAGAAGCATTAAGTGGTGAAAAAGAACCAAAAATGATGCTCGAAAGCATATTACATAAATATCATGATATAAGGATAATACTGACACTGGGACCTGACGGATCCATGTACAGAGATAAAGAAAAGACGATTTATCAGGAAAGTTATAAAGTTGAAGTGAAAGATACTACCGCCGCAGGTGATACATTTATGGGATACTTTACTGCAGGTATCGCCAAGGGGCTTAAGGCAGAGGACTGTATGAAGATGGCAAGCATGGCTGCAGCTATTGCAGTGACGAAGCATGGAGCAGCAGAAACAATACCATATATCACGCTGGTAAATAAAGAGCTAAATCAGTAATTTAAATTATTATAAAAAAAGTATTGACATATATTCAACTACTATATATTATACAATAGTAAAGCAAGTATAGTATTGATGGAGGTGTGTTTTTTGAATATTCAGTATAAAAAAGGGGTAATAGAGCTATGTATATTCTCATTGCTGTATAAATCAGACAGATACGGATATGATATATCAGAGTATCTGTCTAAACATATAGATATATCTGATGGTACTGTTTATCCCATATTGAGAAAACTAAAAAGCGAAGGGCTTGTCACTACTTATCTTTGCGAGGAGAGCGGAGGCCCGCCCAGAAAATACTACAAACTCACAAAAACAGGAAGAGATGCATATTTAAAAGACAGACAGGAATGGCTTGACTTTGTTTATACAGTACATGAATTGTTAAAGGAGGCAGAAAATGAATAAAAAGGAATTTATGGATATATTGAAGAACAGTCTTTTAGAATCCGGGATTAATGATATAGAAGATATTCTTAATGAATATGAAGAACATTTCATATTCAAAATGGCTGATGGATTTTCGGAAGAGGAAGTATCTTTGAAACTTGGAGATCCGAAAGAGCTTGCAAAGCAGTTCATACAGGACGAACCTAAGAAACAGCTAAAAAAGAAAAACAGATTTTTCACAGCTCTTGGCCTTGTATTACTGGATATACTGATTGCTTGCGTATTTATATCTTTGTCAGTAGGAGTTATTGCAATTGCTGCAATTGCAGTATCATCAGCAGCAGCAGGAGTTCTGCTTATAGCTAAAATGAATATCGCATCATTAATACCTGTGATGCCATACAAGAGCGCTGTTGTATTTGCGGTAGGTTTCTTGTCTTTAGCTATATTGATGTTCATAACGGCTGTATATGGATTCATGTGGTTCAAGCAGCTTATTTCCTCATATGCCCGTTTTCACAAAAACTGTATGGCAAAAGCATCTAATGAAGCGGTATATCCTGCAAAAGCTACATTTCTGCAGATTAGTGGAAAACTAAAAAGAGCACTTAGAGGGACTATTTTAATATCACTGGTAATATTCATTATCGCTTTTATATCAGGTTATGCAATATCAGCATTTGATGCTAAATCCTTTGAGTTCTGGCATGTATGGGAATGGTTCCAATGAAAAACGTAGTTATTACCGGAGCTACATCAGGAATAGGCCTTGCTGTCTGTGAATCATTACTTCTTTCAGGCCACAGGGTAATAGGTATAGGCAGAAGCGCGGAATCCAGTGAAAAAGCGTTATCTTACCTTATATCCAAAACTAATGATGCAGATATAACATTCTTTAATGCTGATCTTATGCAGATGGAAGAAGTAAGAATAGTATCGGCTAAAATTATGGAATATATAGATACGAACTGGGATGGGAAACTGGATGTACTTATAAACAATGCAGGCTGTGTAAGGAGCAGATACTGCACGACAAAAGAAGGTTATGAGCAGCAGTTCGCCCTTAATCATCTAGCTGCATTCCTTATGACATATTCTTTGATTAATCCTCTTATTAAATCTAAAGGAAGAGTAATCATCACATCATCCGAATCACATAAAGGAATGAAGATTAGATGGGATGATCTCATGTTTACCCGGTTTTACAGGCCGTTAATGGCATATAAACAGTCTAAATTAGCAAATATGCTTTTCTCATTCGGGTTGAATGACAGATATTCTGTCTACGGAATAAGAGCTTACTGTATCGACCCAGGACTTGTTAATACTGAAATAGGCTTGAAGCAGACATTTGGAATAGTAAGTTTGGCTTGGTCACTAAGAAGAAAAAAAGGAGTGCAGCCGGATGTTCCAGCAAAAACATATCTCTATCTAGTTGAAAGTGATAAACATCCTGTAGGTTTGTATATCCATAAAAATAAGCCAAAAGAATACAGTTCTTATGTGAACAGGGAAAATGCGGACAGGTTATGGAAAATATCTGAAAAGTTATGTTCTATTGAATTTGGGAGGTTCCAATGAATGTCGTTATAACCGGAGCCGCAGGCGGTTTGGGAAGAGCTTTTGCCGTTGAATGCGCAAAAAGAGGATATAACCTGATACTTACAGATATCTTTGAGGATGGACTGAAGATATTAAAAGAAGGACTGATAAGAAGATATGACATAAATGTCATTTATTATGCATGCGATATAACAGATGAACAGCAGATAGAGAAACTGAAGGAATATATATCTATAAGGAATATATATATAGATATGCTGTTCAATGTGGCAGGGATAGATCACGAAGGTGCTTTCACTCAGAGAAGCTTCGCACAGATTAATGACATAGTTAAAGTCAACATTGAGGCTACATTAAGGATTACATATATGATGCTGAACTTTAAAAGAACAGATGAACCTTTCAGGATTATTAATGTATCCAGTCTGGCTTCCCAGTTCCCTATGCCTCTGAAAGCCGTTTATGCTGCATCAAAACGTTTCATACTTGATTTCTCTTACGCTCTTAATGAAGAGCTCAATGAGAAAAGCGTATATGTATTATCATTATGCCCGGGAGGTCTTGCAACAACAAAGAGTGCTATTGAAGGCATGGCTGTTCAGGGTTTCTTTGGAAATGCCACATCAAACAGGCTGGAAGTAGTGGCAAGAAGAACAATAGATAAATCATTAAGAAAAAGAAGAGTATACATCCCTGGTACTCTTAACAGGATATTCAGTGTGGCAGGAAGATTCCTTCCGGTTACTATGGTAACAAGAGTAATCTATATGAGATGGAAAAGGGCTTTAAGCCTAAGATGCAGTATGTAGACTAGTTGCATATTTTAATATTTAGCACAAACTTTACATATGAGGAGATATTGAATGAGTAGTTACGTTAAAAATAATCAGCATGAAAGTATAATTATCAGTGTTTCAAATAAAGACAGATTATGATTCCAGAGGAATACTTTAGTATTCTAGGTTTTAATAACAAAGCTGAATGTATCTTACAGGAAAATTCGATTGTAATTCGTCCAATTAGGGATAATGTCTCAGAAGATATATCAGAATATATTCTAGCGGAATTAGTTGAAGAGGGATATTCAGGACAGGAGCTGATAACGAAATTTAAAGAAACGAGAAGGAAAATAAGACCAGCTGTAGAGAATCTTTTAAGCGAAGCTGACGATATAGCCAAAGGGCTCAAGAAAAGTAGCACGCTGGAAGATGTTTTTAAGCATTAGTTACTGCTAAAAAGATTACCTTACAGCTGATAAAATGATATAATATCAAAAGTTGCGATTCGCAAATAAATTTCTTCAAAAAAGTGTTGCAAATGGGAAAAAGATATAGTACAATTCATAGGCTGCGGTATTCTGCAGTACCATGATCCTTGAGATTGCCGTATTTGATGCGGGTAACTTAAGGGGAGAAGTACCAATCTATAAGGTTGGGCGGAAGCGATTAGACAAAGGTCCTAGCCCGTGTCACGCGGGCATAAAAAATGGGAAAACGCGATACACCCGGGACTATGTGCTAATAGGAATGGTAAAAGAATTTAAGGAGGAGCTATTAGAATGGCTAGCAAACAGAGAATCAGAATAAGACTTAAAGCTTATGACCACGAATTAATCGATCAGTCTGCGAACAAAATCGTTGAGACTGCGAAAAGAACAGGCGCGAAAGTATCAGGTCCGGTACCCCTTCCTACTAACAAGGAGATAGTGACTATATTAAGAGCACCACACAAGTACAAAGATGCAAGAGAGCAGTTTGAAATGAGAACGCATAAGCGTCTTATTGACATATTGAGCCCCACACCAAAGACAGTCGATGCATTAATGCTTTTAGACCTGCCAGCCGGAGTGGATATAGAGATAAAGCTGTAAAAGTCACGTTCCTAAGAGTTGCTCGATCAAGGATCTCGCACCTCTGGAACCAATAACTTAGGAGGATATATAAAGTGAAGAATTTCATGTTAGGAAAGAAAGCAGGAATGACGCAGTTGTTCCTGGAAGATGGACAGGCAATACCTGTAACAGTAATAGAGGCTGGACCTTTGACCGTGGTGCAAGTTAAGACAACAGAGCACGACGGATATAATGCTGTAAAGGTAGCCTTTGGAGATGTAAAAGAAAGCAGAGTAAATAAACCGGATAAAGGCCTATATGCAAAAGCTGATCTTACACCAAAGAAATTCGTAAGAGAATTCAAAGTTGAGTCGACAGATGGATATAAAGTCGGCGATGTCATAACAGTTGAAGCTCTTAAAGAAGGAATGCTCATCGATGTAATCGGAACATCCAAAGGAAAAGGATATGCCGGAACAGTAAAGAGATATGGAAATACAATAGGACCTCTCTCGCATGGTTCAAAATACCATCGTGGATTAGGGGCTATGGCAATGCATACTGATCCGGGTAGAGTACCAAAGGGAAAGAAGATGCCAGGACACATGGGAACAGACAGGGTAACAGTTCAGAATCTTGAAGTAATGAAGATTTATGCAGACCGTAATGCGGTTTTAGTTAAAGGTGCTGTACCGGGACCTAAAGGCGGACTGATAATGATTCAGGATGCCAAGAACGCATAGGAGGACACAGCAAATGTTAAAAGCAGATATATATAATTTAAAAGGTGATGTTGTCGACACTATGTCATTAAACGAGGAGATATTCGGAATCGAAATTAGCGAGAGCGCAATGCACTCAGTAGTCGTCCAATACCTTGCTAACGGCAGACAGGGAACACAGAGCGCAAAGACCAGATCCGAAGTAAGAGGCGGAAAAGCCAAACCTTTCAGACAGAAGGGAACAGGACGCGCACGTCAGGGATCATCAGTAGGACCTCACCAAATAGGTGGAGGAGTAGCATTCGCACCAAAGCCTAGATCATACAGATTCTCATTAAACAAAAAACTTAAGAGACTGGCTTTAAAGTCAGCTTTATCAGAGAAGTTCGGTACAGGATCCCTTGTAATACTTGACAGTCTTAAACTAGATGAAATCAAGACAAAGAAATTTGCTGAGATACTAAACAATATCAAAGTTGATACATCCTGTTTAGTAGTTCTTGCAGATAGAGATGATACTGTCATCAAATCAGCAAGAAACCTGCCAAACGTTAAGACCGCTTTAACAAACACAATTAATGTTTATGACATTCTAAAGTATGACAAATTTGTTGTTACTAAAGAAGCGGTAGAAAAGATTCAGGAGGTCTATGCGTAATGAAAAGTTATGAAGATGTAATCATAAGACCGTATATAACGGAAAGAACCAATGAACAGGCTATGGAAGGAAGATATACTTTCATGGTAGCTAAAAAATCAACAAAAGTTGAAATCAAGCAGGCTGTAGAGAAACTGTTTTCAGTCAAGGTTCTTAAAGTAAACACATTAAATTATGATGGCAAAGAAAAAAGAGTAGGCGTGCATCTTGGCAGAACTGCTTCTTTCAAAAAAGCTATTGTAACAATCGACACTAACCCCAAGCCTGAGACCTATCTTGAAAAAGGCGGCAAGGTTAAGACGCTTGCTAAGAAGTATAAAACAAGCATAGAAGAATTTGGCGTAACGCCACGTCAGTAAAGGAGTAAATTATGCCAATAAAGAAATATAACCCAACTTCACCGGCAAGAAGATTTATGACAGTTTCGACATTTGAAGAAATAACTTCTAAGTCATCGGAAAAAACTCTTCTTGCGCCAGTTAAGAAAAATGCCGGAAGAAACAGCTACGGCAGAATAACAGTCAGACATCAGGGCGGCGGTGTAGCAAGAAAATACAGAATTATCGATTTCAAAAGAGATAAAGACGGAGTACCTGCAAGAGTTGCAGCTATAGAATATGATCCTAACAGAAGCGCTAATATAGCATTGCTTTTCTACGCTGACGGAGAAAAGAGATATATAGTAGCTCCTAACGGACTTTCAGTAAATGACACTGTAATGTCTGGAGCTAATGCGGATATAAGAGTTGGAAATGCATTGCCTCTTGCGAACATTCCAGTCGGTACAATGATTCACAGCATAGAGCTGAAGCCTGGCAAAGGCGCTCAGATGGTAAGGTCAGCTGGTAATACCGCACAGCTAATGGCTAAAGAAAATGATTTCGTGCAGATAAGGCTTCCTTCGGGCGAAGTAAGAATGGTAAGCGTAAACTGTAAAGCCACTATCGGACAGGTAGGAAATATCGATCATGCGAATATACGTATCGGAAAAGCAGGAAAGAAAAGATATATGGGAATCAGACCTACAGTAAGAGGTTCTGTAATGAACCCGGTAGACCATCCACACGGCGGTGGCGAAGGCAAGTCTCCTATCGGAAGACCAAGTCCTGTTACACCATGGGGCAAGCCTACTTTGGGTACTAAGACAAGAAAAAAGAGAAAAGCTTCTGACAATATGATTGTCAAGAGAAGAAACAGCAAGTAAAGGAGAATTGACATGAGTAGATCATTAAAGAAAGCGCCATATGTATTTCCAAGACTTTTAGCCAAGATTGAGGAAATGAATGCGTCTAACGATAAAAAGGTATTGAAGACATGGTCAAGATCCTCAACTATATACCCTCAGATGGTAGGTCATACAATAGCTGTTCACGACGGCAAAAAGCATGTTCCCGTATATATCACAGAGGATATGGTTGGGCATAAGCTTGGAGAATTCGTTTTGACCAGGACTTACAGAGGGCACAACAAAGGCGATAAGGCCACAAAGGTTAAATAATGGAGGAAAAAATGGAAAAAACAACTGAAAAGAAAGAAAAGACTTTTACCAGAAAGTGCAATAAAGCTCCTCGTTTGACCAAGAAACAAAGAAAAGAACTCGGTGTTGGAAAAGATCAGGGAAGGGCAAGTGTTGATAACGTTTCCATTCCATCATCAAAAGCTAAACTGGTAGCAGATCTTATCAGAGGCAAAGATTATGAGACAGCTCTTGCAATCGTTAAGCATACTCCCAATATAGTAACCGAGACTTTGGAAAAACTTTTGATTTCAGCACGAGCTAATGCTGTTAATAACAATAACCTTGATGAAAGCAAATTGTATGTTACAGAAATATATGCTAACCAGGGCACTACTCTTAAGAGGATTAAAGCTCTTTCAAGAGGAAGTGCTGCCAGAATCAAAAAAAGAACATGCCACTTAACGGTTGTTCTGAAAGAAAGGGTATAGGAGGCTAAGCATGGGACAGAAAGTTAATCCTCACGGACTTAGAGTAGGAATTATAAAAGACTGGGATACCAAATGGTATGCAAGCAAAAAAGATTATTCCAAGTATCTTGTTGAAGACAATAAGATAAGGAAATTCATCAAGAAGAAGCTGTATATTGCAGGTATTTCCAAAATTGAGATAGAAAGGGCCGCTAATAAGATAAAGATCAACATTCTTGCAGCCAAACCAGGCCTTATTATCGGAAAAGGCGGAGCCGGAGTAGAGCAGATAAGAGCGGACATTGAAAAACTTACAACAAAGAGCGTACTTGTTAATATTACTGAAGTAAGCCATATCGATATGGATGCACAGCTTGTAGCAGAAGGTATTACCGCTCAGCTTGAAAAAAGAGTATCTTTCAGAAAAGCTATGAAACAGGCTATGTCAAGAACAATGAAGCAGGGAGCTCTTGGAATCAAGACTATGGCTTCAGGAAGACTTGGCGGAGCGGAAATTGCTAGAAGAGAGCATTATCATGAAGGAACAATACCTCTACAAACTTTAAGAGCCGACATAGATTACGGATTTGCAGAAGCAGATACTACATATGGAAAGATCGGAGTTAAGGTCTGGATATATAAAGGCGAAGTGCTTCCTGCCAAGAAAGATAATGAAGGAGGTATACAATAATGCTTATACCTAAACGAGTTAAATACAGAAGAGTCCACAGAGGCAGAATGAAAGGTAAAGCTTTAAGAGGCAATACAATCAATCAGGGTGATTTTGGTCTTGTAGCTGCTGAACCAGGCTGGATTAAAAGCAATCAGATAGAAGCTGCCCGTATAGCGATGACCCGTTATATTAAAAGAGGCGGAAATGTATGGGTTAAGATATTCCCACACAAACCGGTAACAAAGAAGCCTGCTGAAACCCGTATGGGTAGCGGAAAAGGATCACCAGAATTCTGGGTAGCAGTTGTTAAGCCGGGCAGAGTAATGTTCGAAATCGGTGGAGTAACCGAAGCAGAGGCCAAAGAGGCATTAAGACTTGCAAGTTACAAAATGCCCATAAAGTGCAGGATTATGGCTAGAGAAAGTGGTGAGACAAATGAAGGCTAATGATATAAGGAAAAAGACTAACGAAGAACTGGCAGTCGAGCTGAACGAGCTTAAATCAGAACTTTTCAAGCTCAGATTCCAATATGCTACCAATCAGTTGGAAAATCCTTTGAAAATGAAGAGCGTTAAGAAGGATATTGCCAGGGTTAAGACAATACTCAGAGAACGCGAAATTAAGGAGATATAAGATGGCAACGAGAAATTTGAGAAAAACCAGAGTCGGAAAAGTTGTTAGTGATAAAATGGATAAAACCATCGTTGTCGCTGTTGAAGACAGCGTTAGACATCCTCTTTACAACAAGATCGTTAAGAGGACTTACAAACTTAAAGCTCATGATGAGAACAATGAGTGTGCTGTCGGTGATAAAGTTAAAGTTATGGAAACAAGACCAATATCCAGAGATAAAAGATGGAGACTGGTTTCCATAGTGGAAAAAGCGAGGTAAAATACTATGATACAAGCGCAAACCAGATTAAAAGCAGCTGATAATACCGGAGCAAAAGAACTTTTCTGCTTTAAAGTATTAGGCGGTACAGGAAGAGATTATGCCAATATCGGTGATGTTATAGTATGCAGCGTTAAGACAGCATCTCCAGGCGGACTTGTTAAAAAAGGCGATGTTGTAAGATGCGTCATAGTAAGGACCAAAAAGGGCGTAAAAAGAAAAGACGGATCATTTATAAAATTCGACGAAAATGCCGCAGTTATTATCAAAGCTGATAAGGAACCTGTCGGAACCCGTATTTTCGGACCCGTTGCAAGAGAACTGAGAGATAAGGAATATATGAAGATAGTCTCTCTCGCACCCGAGGTGCTATAGAAAGGAGACTGAGAAAATGCATGTAAAAAAAGGTGATAACGTACTTATACTTAGTGGAAATGATTCCGGCAAATCCGGTAAGATCATTGATGTAAACACAACAAAAGGCACTGTCATAGTGGAAAAAGCAAATATGGGCAAGAAACATGTAAAACCCAAAAAAGCTGGAGAAGCTGGTGGAATAGTAGATTTCGAAAGACCTATCAATGCTTCAAATGTGATGCTTGTATGCCCAAAATGCAAAGAAGCGTCAAAAACCAAGATGACATTTGACAAAGACGGTAATAAGCAGAGGACTTGCAAGAAGTGCGGCGCGGTTATCGATAAAGTAAACGCGAAGTAGGAGGATAAAGATGAAATTACAGCAGTTATATAAAGAAAAAGCTATTCCTGCACTTAAAGAGAAATTCCAGTATGAGAATGTAAATCAAGTGCCAAAGCTTGTTAAAATAGTTGTAAGCATCGGTATGGGAGAAGCTAAAGACAATCCTAAGGCTTTGGATGCTGCAGCTGCAGATCTTGCTGCTATAACCGGTCAGAAACCGATAGTAACATTAGCAAAAAAATCTGTTGCAAACTTCAAGCTTAGAGAAGGAATGAAAATAGGCCTTAAGGTAACCTTAAGGGGTGCAAGAATGTATGATTTCGCAGACAAGCTTATCAACATCTCGCTTCCAAGAGTCAGAGACTTCAGAGGTCTTAACACAACTGGTTTTGACGGAAGAGGAAACTATGCGATGGGACTGAAGGAACAGCTCATTTTCCCAGAAATAGTTTATGATAACATAGATAAACTCAGAGGGATGAATATAGCTTTCGTTACAACGGCAAAAACCGATGAGGAAGCAAGGCAGCTGCTTACAGAACTTGGCATGCCTTTCAAGAAAGCATAAGGAGGATAAGATCTTGGCAAAGAAATCAATGATATTAAAACAGCAGAAAACTCAAAAGTTCAGCACAAGAGAGTATAACAGATGTCAGATCTGTGGAAGACCTCATGCATATTTAAGAAAATACGGCGTATGCAGACTGTGCTTCAGGGAATTAGCTTATAAAGGCCAAATCCCTGGCGTAAAGAAAGCAAGCTGGTAAAGGAGGAACAAGATGCAGATTTCAGATGTAATAGCGGATATGCTTACAAGAATAAGGAACGCAGGCACAGCCAAGCATGAGAAGGTTGATATAACCAGTTCCAATCTCAAAAAAGACATAGCGAATATCCTTTTAGAAGAAGGCTATATTAAAGATGTCGAATTGATTGAAGATGAGAAACAAGGAATTATCAGAGTTACTCTCAAGTATCAGGAAAAGAAAAGCGTAATCACAGGTATAAAGAGAATAAGCAAACCTGGATTAAGGGTATATTCAAACAAAGATGAATTACCAAGAGTACTCAATGGACTAGGTATTGCCATAATATCCACATCAAAAGGGATTATGACAGATAAGAAAGCCCGCACATTAGGTGTAGGCGGAGAGGTGCTGGCATTTGTTTGGTAACTTTCGGAATATATTATATATATCCGTAGTTTCTGAAAAGGGCAGATGCTCGCAATATTAAGAACAATAGGAGGAATTAAATAAATGTCACGTATAGGAAAATTACCGATAACTATTCCGGCCGGAGTAACAGTCGACATAACAGCTGATAATACGGTCACAGTTAAAGGACCAAAAGGAACTCTTACCCAGACTTTCAATAAGAGCATTACAATAACAAAGGAAAACAATGTTGTGCATCTTACAAGAAGAAGCGAGGAGAAGAGACAGAAGGCTTTACATGGATTAACCAGAAGCTTATTAAATAATATGGTACACGGAGTGGTTACCGGGTTTGAAAAGAAGCTCGAGATTAACGGTGTCGGTTACAAAGCTGCACTTGAAGGACAGAAACTTGTTCTGAGTTTAGGCTATTCCCATCCTCTGGAAGTTATACCCCCAACAGGAATAACATTCGAAGTTCCAACACCTACATCAATAATAGTAAAAGGTTATGACAAACAGGCTGTCGGACAGATTGCCGCTCAGATAAGGGAATACAGGAAACCTGAACCATACTTAGGCAAGGGCGTCAAGTACTCTGATGAAATAATCAGACGTAAAGAAGGAAAAGCAGGAGCGTAATTGAAATGATAAAGAATTTAGATAAAAACACTGCAAGAAAGAAAAAACACGATAGGCTTAGAAATCATCTTTCAGGCACGGCTGAAATGCCAAGACTTAATGTATATAAGTCCTTAAACAACATTTATGCGCAGGTTATAGATGATACTAAGGGAAATACACTGGTATCTGCATCAACTCTGGATCCTTCTTTAAAGGAAACCCTTAAGAACGGAGGCAACTTGGATGCTGCCAAACAGGTAGGTACTCTCGTTGCAAAGAAAGCTCTTGAAAAAGGCATTAAAAATGTTGTTTTTGATAGAGGCGGATATGTATACCATGGAAAGATCAAAGCGCTTGCTGATGCAGCAAGAGCAGCTGGTCTGGAATTTTAATAGGAGGAACGGGTTTTAATGAGAAACGATTTTGACAGGACACCATCTGAATTTAAAGAAAAAGTAGTAAGAATCGGCCGTGTAGCAAAAGTTGTTAAAGGCGGAAGGAATTTCAGATTCAGCGCACTGGTTGTCGTAGGTGACGAAAACGGCCGTGTTGGCGCAGGAATGGGTAAAGCAGCTGAAGTTCCCGAATCTATAAGAAAAGGCACAGATGATGCTAAGAAAAACCTTATAACAGTTTCCTTAGACGGAACAACAGTTCCTCACGAAATAATCGGCGAATATGGCGCAGCAAGAGTTCTGCTTAAACCGGCAGCACCTGGAACAGGAGTTATAGCAGGTGGTACTGTTAGAGCAGTTCTGGATCTTGCAGGTATTAAGGATATCAGGACAAAGTGCCTTGGATCCCACAATGCTGTTAATTTGGCAAAAGCGACTATAGACGGATTAGCAAAAATGATGACAGCTGAGGAAGTTTCCAAAAAGAGAAACAAATCCGTTGAAGAGATATTGGGTTAGGAGGGCTATATGGCTAAGAAAAAAGCTGAAGAAGCTAAAATGCTGAAAATAACGCTGGTCAAAGGTATAAACAGTTCGCTACAGAAACATCAGGCTACTGTTGCAGCTTTGGGTTTGCGTAAAATAGGACAGACCGTAGAGCAGAAAGATAATGAAAAAATAAGAGGAATGGTACATAAAGTACAGCACCTCGTGAAAGTTGAAGAATAGGGGGAGCTAAAAATGAAATTGAACCAATTAGCACCAGCCGAAGGCTCAAAGAAAAATGCATACAGAAAAGGCCGCGGACATGGATCCGGAAACGGTAAGACTGCAGGCAGAGGAGCTAACGGACAGAATTCCCGCTCAGGCGGTGGAGTAAGAATAGGTTTTGAAGGCGGACAGATGCCTTTATATAGAAGAATGCCTAAAGTAGGATTCAGTAATTTCAGATTTAAAGATCAGTATGCTGAAGTAAATATAGAGGCACTCAATATATTCGAAGATAATGAGCTTGTTGATGAAGTAATGCTTCGTGAAGCAGGACTTGTTAAAGGTGTCTGCGACGGTATAGTTATATTAGGAAGAGGTGAACTAACTAAGAATCTGACAGTAAGAGCTGAAAGATTCACGAAGTCCGCTGCAGAGAAAATTACAGCTGCAGGAGGAAAGGCAGAGGTAGTATAATGTTTCAGACTATCAAGAACGCTTGGAATATTCCCGAGCTGAGAAAGAAAATATTGTTCACTATAGCGATGCTCCTTATCTACAGGATAGGATGCCATCTGCCCGTTCCAGGGCTTATAGGCGCTGCATTTGAAGTACTGGTTGAGGGAAACAAGCTTTTCGGATTCATGGATATGTTTTCCGGCGGAGCTTTCTCCAATATGTCCCTGTTCGCAATGAATATACAGCCGTACATTAATGCTTCCATTATATTAAATCTTCTTACGATCGCAATTCCCGCTCTTGAAAGGCTCGCCAAGGAAGGCGAAGAAGGAAGAAAAAAGATTACCCAGTACACCCGGTATCTTACAATCGGACTTGGTCTCTTCCAGGCAAGCATGCTGTTTATAACACTGAAAAACTATGATGTGTTATATGACGGCGGAACAATAATGAGCTTCTTGACAGTCGTGTTCACATTCTGTGCAGGTACTGCAATAGTAATGTGGCTTGGCGAACTGATAACAGACAAAGGAATCGGAAACGGCATATCGATGATAATCTTCGTCGGTATCATATCCAGAATACCTACAGGAGCAGCTGTGCTTTATGCAAACTGGCAGAATGGAAAGCTCGGTGCTACAGCGATAGAGACTATACTTTTAATAGTAGGACTGTTAGTAGTAATGCTTGGTATGATAGTAGGAACGGTTTATGTTTCCGGAGCAACAAGAAAGATACCTGTAAACTATGCTAAGAAAGTAGTTGGAAGAAAAATGTATGGAGGACAGAGCACTCATATACCGATGCAGGTAAATATGTCAGGCGTTATGCCGATTATATTCGCGTCATCAATTACAACTCTTCCTTCTATCATTATAAATTTTGTAGCACCTAATACGGAAAACAAGTTTTTAATGGCTTTGCAGAAAACGGATTCATGGGGATTCCTCCTCATATATGCCGCCCTCATATTCTTCTTCTCATTCTTCTACACAATGATTTCATTCAATCCTGTGGAAGTATCCAATAACCTGAAGAAGAACGGCGGATTCGTGCCTGGAATAAGACCGGGAAAACCGACAGCGGAGTATCTTGCATATGTACTGAATAAGATAACTTGGTTCGGAGGACTCTTCCTTGCCCTGTTAGCAACTATACCATCTGTGCTTGCAAGAATAGTTGGTATACAGATAGGTTTCGGAGGAAGTGCGTTACTGATCGTAGTCGGAGTTGCACTTGAAACAGTTAAACAGATGGAATCACAGATGCTCATGAGGCATTACAAGGGATTCCTTGATTAGGAGAGCCATGATTATCATTATGCTGGGAGCCCCTGCTAGCGGTAAGGGCACACAGAGCGTTGTAGTAGCACAAAAACTTGGAGTACCGCATATATCCACAGGTGATATATTCAGGTGGAACATTGCGAATAATACTCCAATTGGAACTGAGGCAAAGAAGTACATTGACAAAGGAATGTTGGTTCCAGATGAACTGACAATACAGATATTGAAAGACAGGATAGAAATGGAAGACTGTAAAGACGGATTCGTTCTTGACGGTTTCCCAAGAACAATCAATCAGCAGGAATCTTTGGACAGTATGCTGGCAGAGTGCAAAAAATCCATTGATATGGCCATTAATCTTGCAGTAACAGATAATGAAGTCATTAGAAGGATATCCGGAAGGCGGATGTGCAAATGCGGAAAAGCTTATCACATCGTAACATATCCTCCAAAGACAGCTGGAATCTGTGATCTTTGTAATGGCGAACTATACACAAGGAAAGATGATACAGTTGAAGTGGCAAACACAAGACTTGAAGCATACAAGCTCCAGTCGGAACCGATTATCGCAGTGTATAGAGAGAAAGGGATTCTTGTTGATATAGACGGACACAAGCCCCAGGATGAAGTATCTGAAGATGTATTGAACGAAATTGAAAAATACTCTTCAAAACAAGGTGTGGTATAATGCTTAGGATAAGGAGGCAATAGTTTTGGCAAACGATGTAATTGAGACAGAAGGTGTAGTAATAGAATCTTTACCAAACACGATGTTTCGGGTAGAATTACCCAACAAGCATGTAATATTGGCACACATCTCAGGTAAACTGAGAATGCACTATATAAGGATATTACCAGGAGACAAGGTAAAAATTGAAATGTCACCATATGATCTGACAAAAGGGCGGATAGTATGGAGAGGCAAATAGGAGGAATATATAATGAAGGTTAAACCATCAGTTAAGAAAAGATGTGAAAAGTGCAAGATAATTAAAAGAAAAGGCAGAGTAATGGTAATCTGCGAAAATCCCAGACATAAACAAAGACAGGGATAATGTGCTTAGCACTGCTATAGCGGCTGGACGGTAAAAATACTGTTCTTAGCAGTGATAACATAGATACTCGAAAGATTTTGAAAGGACTATGGAGGTAAAAAAGTAAAATGGCTCGTATTGCCGGGGTTGATTTA
This sequence comes from Clostridiaceae bacterium, assembly GCA_012729955.1. Taxonomy (GTDB): domain Bacteria; phylum Bacillota; class Clostridia; order DUPQ01; family DUPQ01; genus DUPQ01. The sequence continues at coordinate 4,712 of JAAYBX010000023.1, read as the reverse complement.
CCCAGAGAGAAAAGAGTAGAGATCGGTCTGACATATATTTATGGAATCGGACTGACCAGTTCACAGAAGATCCTTGAGCAGGCGGGAGTAAATCCTGACACCAGAATTAAAGATCTTACTGAAGCTGAAATTGTAAAATTAAGAGATTTAATAGAAAAAGAACATGTAGTTGAAGGTGATCTTCGCAGAGAAGTATCATTCAACATAAAAAGACTCATTGACATAGGAAGCTACAGAGGAAGAAGACACAGAATGGGCTTACCTGTACGGGGTCAGAGGACAAAGACGAATGCAAGGACACGTAAAGGCCCAAGCAAATCATCTATTGGCGCAAAGAAGAAGTAAGGAGGTATGAGCAATGGCACAACAGAAAGCTGCTGTAAAGAAAACAAGAAAAAGAAAAGAAAAGAAAAACGTTGAACATGGCCAGGCGCATATCCGTTCCAGTTTCAATAATACTATTGTAACTATGTCAGATTTGCAGGGTAATGTTTTATCATGGGCAAGCGCAGGCGGATTAGGCTTCAGAGGTTCCAAGAAGAATACACCATTTGCTGCACAGGTTGCTGCTGAGACAGCTGCAAAAGCTGCTATGGAGCATGGCTTGAGAACAGTTGAAGTATTTATTAAAGGACCTGGTGCAGGCAGAGAGTCAGCAATCAGGGCAATGGAAACCGCAGGCCTTACCGTTGTAATGATAAAGGATGTAACTCCTATTCCACATAACGGCTGCAGACCGCCGAAGAGAAGAAGAGTATAAGGAGGTACAAATAACATGGCAAGATATACAGATGCAGTATGCAAACTTTGCAGACGCGAAGGAGTAAAACTGTTTTTAAAAGGCGACAGATGTTATACAGATAAATGCGCATTAGTCAGAAGAGCTTACGCTCCTGGACAGCATGGGAAAAAGAGAAGCAAGCAGAGCGAATATGGTATGCAGCTTCGTGAAAAACAGAAAGCAAGAAGGTTTTACGGAGTGCTTGAATCACAGTTCACTAAATATTTCGAATTAGCTTCAAGACAGAAGGGCATGACAGGCGAAAACCTTCTTAAGATACTTGAGAGCAGGCTGGATAATATAGTTTACAGGATCGGACTTGCAAATTCCAGACCAGAAGCAAGGCAGCTTGTAAGGCATGGCCACTTCAATATTAACGGAAAGACTGTAGATATACCGTCATATCTGGTTTCAGTAGGCGATGTTTTAGAACTTAAAGATTCAATGAAGGATTCACCGAAGTTCAAGGAACTCATCGAAACCTCTCAGACCAAGATAATACCGGCATTTATCGAATTCGATCAAAACGCTGTTTCCGCAAAGATTGTTGATACATGCAAACGTGAAGACGTAAGCCTGCCTGTAGAGGAAAGATTCATAGTAGAATTCTATTCCAAGTAGGAACAGCTTAATATACCATTGATTAAAAAGGAGGGTATAACATTGATAGAAATAGAGAAACCAAAAATTGAATGCGTTGAATCAAACGATGTTTATGGTAAGTTTGTAGTTGAGCCCCTTGAGAGAGGCTACGGTACTACATTGGGTAACTCCTTAAGAAGAATTCTGTTATCCTCTTTGCCCGGAGCAGCCGCTACGAGCATAAAGATAGACGGCGTACTACATGAATTTTCAACGATCCCCGGCGTAGTTGAAGATGTTACCGAGATAATTCTTAATGTTAAAGGCATCAGACTCAGACTGGATACTGATGAAACCAAAACTATAAGCATAAGGACTGAAGGCACAGGAGATGTCACCGCAGGAGATATCTTAAAGAACGCTGAAGTAGAAGTACTAAATCCTGAGCACTACCTTTTCAAGATGGATAACTGCGAATCTTTCTATATGGAGATAACAGTAGCAAAAGGCAGAGGATACGATTCAGCTGAAAAGAATAAAAGAGAAGGCATGCCTATCGGAACGATTCCTATTGACTCAATATATACCCCGGTAAGCAGAGTGGTATATAAGGTTGAGGATACCCGTGTCGGACAGATAACTGACTATGACAAGCTTACAATGGAAATATATACGGACAAATCAATGTCCCCCACAAAAGCTTTGAGTTATGCGGCTAAGATAATGAGTGATCATCTTAACCTGTTCATTGATCTTTCAGAAGAAGTCAAGCAGACAGAGACAGTGAAAGAAACTGAAGAACCAAATAAAAATGAGAGTTTTGAGAAACCTATTGACGAATTGGATCTTTCAGTAAGATCATATAACTGCCTTAAGAGAGCCAGCATTAATACTGTAGGCGATCTGATCAGCAAAACAGAAGACGAAATGATGAAAGTGCGTAATCTCGGAAAGAAGTCATTTGATGAAATACGCAAGAAGCTTGACGAATTGGGATATACATTTGCCAGGCCAGAAGAATAAGGAGGTATAAAAATGCCGTCAAACAGAAAACTTGATAGACCTACAGACCAGAGAATAGCTATTCTTAAGAATCTGGTTACAGGCTTAATAATGACAGGAAAACTTGAAACAACCGAAGCAAGAGGAAAAGAAGTAAAGAAGATTGCTGACAGCATAATAGCGAAAGCTGTTGCTGAATGCGATAATTTCACATCAAAACCTCACAAGGTGACACGTCCGAAGACACATAAAGGCAAAAAGCTTACCATGACTAAGGAAAGCAAAGCCAAAACTGATTATGAAGTTATCGAAAGAGAGACAGTAGAAGAAATGGTTACTGTGGATAATCCTTCAAGGCTTCATGCCAGAAGACAAATCTTCAAATGGGTTAACAAAGTAGAGGGAGTCAACGTTGTTAATAAGCTCTTTGATGAAATCGCTCCAAAACTCAAGGAGAGACAGGGCGGATATATTAAAATCTACAAGCTGGGACAAAGACGCGGTGATGCCGCAGAGATGGTACTGCTTGAGATAATCAAGTAATAAAACAAGCCTTCTTAGAAGGCTTTTTTACTAGTATAGATAATATAATGATTGAAGTAAAAGATATCCATTATGCATACAAGACACAGCCGGAAACGACAAAAGCAGTTTCCGGTATTTCCTTATATATTTCCAAAGGAAGATATATCGCCATACTCGGAAGGAACGGTTCCGGTAAGTCAACACTTGCCAGGATGCTTAATGCTCTTATTCTTCCTGATATGGGTGATATTATCGTGCTTGGAATGAATACCAAGGAAAAAGTCAATGAGCTTCCAATTAGAAAGAAGGTAGGCATGATATTCCAGGATCCAGATAACCAAATAGTAGGTACAAGGGTGCTGGAAGATGTAGCCTTTGGCCCTGAGAATCTTGGATATGAAAGAGAAAAGATTATACAAGCTGTTGATAATGCGCTTAATCAGATTGGTATATCAGAACTCAGGGAAAGAGCTGTCCATACATTATCTGGAGGACAGAAACAGAGGGTCGCTATAGCAGGAGTGCTTGCAATGAAACCTGCATGCATAATACTTGATGAATCCACATCAATGCTGGATCCGAAAGGACAAGCAGAACTATTGGCAGTAACCGAGAAACTGAATAAAGAAGAAGGTATAAGCATAATAAACATTACGCATAACATGGATGAAGCCAAGTTTGCTGATGAAGTATATGTAATGCATAAAGGCACTATAACATTGAGCGGAACGCCAAGTGAAGTATTTACTAATGTTGACAAGATGATTGAAGCTGGACTGGATGTGCCTCAGGCAACAAAACTGCTATATGAACTTGAAAAAGAAGGAATAGAAATAAAGAACCTTACAATAGATGAAGATGAAGCTGCAGATATATTAGGGAGGCTTTTAAAGTAATATGAATACAGATGATACAAACAAAATAATATCATTGAAGAATGTCTCCTATACATATGCAAAGAATACGCCCTTTGCCAAAAAGGCTTTAGATGATATTAACCTGGATTTCTACAGCAATGAATATACAGCCATAATCGGTGCTACAGGAAGCGGGAAATCCACTCTTATACAGCATTTAAACGGGCTTTTAAAGCCTGACCAGGGTGAAGTCCTGGTAAATGGTATTGATACAAAGGATAAAAAATCCCAGAAAGACTTAAGAAAAAAAGTGGGGCTTGTATTCCAGTACGCGCAGTATCAGCTTTTTGAAGAGACAGTATATAAGGATATTGAGTTTGGATTGATAAAGAGAAATATACCTGAAGACCAGAGAAAGCAGAGAGTTTTAGATACAGCTAAAATGGTTGGCTTAACACAGGAAAACCTTAATGCTTCTCCGTATGACCTTTCAGGAGGACAGAAAAAAAGAGCGGCAATAGCAGGCATCCTTGTACTAAAACCTGAGATACTAGTTCTTGACGAACCTGCAGCGGGACTAGACCCTGAAGGTACAAGAGAACTGTTCAGTATTATACAGAATCTTCATGACAACAAGGAATGTACGGTAATACTGGTTGCCCACAGCATGGAACTTGTCGCACAGTACGCAAAAAGAGTAATAGTACTCCATGATAGCAAAGTAGTGATGGACGGAACAAGAGATGAAGTTTTCGGAAATGTTGAACAGCTAACTAAACTTGGTCTTGATGTGCCTGAAGTAACAAAGATAATGATAAAATTAAAGATATCTCATCCAGAATTAAATGACCATATTTATACAGTATCTGATGCTAAAGAAGAGATACTTAAACATATAAATTTAACTAAGAAAAGTAATCAGTTTAAATAAAAGATTCCTCTATCCCATGAAAACCTGATACAAG
>JAAYBX010000197.1 GCA_012729955.1 Clostridiaceae bacterium | reverse complement strand
TTTTCCATAGCAAGCATCTTGCATTCACTTGTTTTCTGTCCTTTTAATTTTAAAGGATACATGACATTCTCTAAAATGTTAAGAAGGGGAAACAGATTGAAATCCTGATATATCAATGATACGCAATCTCTTCTGTATTTATCCATATTCATTTCTTCAAGATCAGTTCCTTCATATTTAATTACACCTTCCGTGGGAACATCCAATCCTACCATTAATGATAATAAAGTGGTCTTTCCTGAACCGGATTTACCTGTTATGGCATAAAACAGTCCCTGATTGAATTCATATGAGAATTCATTAACCGCTTTTACAGTCTGATGCTTATTCCTGTATTCATAACTAACCTTGTCCAATTGAAGTATAGCCATATCTGCCATTTTGTACTCCTTTATTCATTAGCTTTCATTATTTTCATAACCTTTATACATGAAATCCTTATGGCCTCTATTGCAGTACCAAAAAGATAGCATACGATGAATATTGCAATCTTGTTAATCTGAGTGGAGCTTAGCTGGCTGAATGCAACCCATGAAATCAGTGTTCCAAGCATCGTACCGATTATACATAATACAGTTTGTTCAACAAAACTGATATAGAAAACATATCCTCCGGAAGCTCCCATACTTCTCATCACGGCAAATTCGGATTTTCTGTTTTTAATTGACAGCATGCTTATAACAAAGCCGATTGCAGCGGAGAAAACAAAGATAAACGGTTCTAATATCTGAAGTTTTTTAATATCTGCTTTAATCGGATCTATCGCTTCCTCTAGATTCCCCTTTGGTATTACAAAAGAAAAAGCATACATAAGATCCAAATCATTTTTCCCTATCGGCGTGACTCCGGCTATTGAAGGCTGTATAAAATACCTGAGCAGGTAATTTTCTATATCATTTAAGGCCTTCGTATTGGAAATATCGCTTTCAAGACTATATATGTTATTACTGGAAACGGATAATAATTCACTATAATTCAGATATGGACAGAAAAAAATACTTTCTTCCTGCTCGTATGTCCCTATTACAAGATATACGACAGGCTCTTCAACTTTCTCTGTTTTGATATATATATAGCTGCCTATACTGCTTATTCCGCTTGGTATAATGCAGACATTCCTGCCGCTCATTAATATTGAGCTTTCAAAATCATTCCCTGTTTCCACTGATACATTGAACTCTGATAGTTCGGGAAGATAAGTAAGACCGATTACACTCAAAGAAGCAATAAATTCTCCGTCCTCATCAGCAACAGATATCTGCTCCTCCCCTTTGCTCCGTATTTTTAGATTATCAAGATTCCTATATAGGATATTCTTATCATCCATAAACAGTGAAGCATATTTTTTATTCATATTAAGATCCTCTGCATATGAAGCTGTTTTATCCATAATTACAAGGTTTATCTTAAACTGCTCATACATGTCAGACAAAAGATTTTCCTGCTCCTGTATAGTAAACTCCATAAGGCAGATAAGTATGGTAAAAGCTGTAATCGATAATATGACAGCAAGGCTTTTAACTGCTCTTCTTAAAAGTATTGTAAATGTATATGATATGCTATGAGTAAATTTTCTTAAAATATTCATCCTTGCTTCTTAGCCTTCTTCATAAGGAATATAACATTCTTTCGGACCTGCATAAATACCACTATGGCAAAAGACAGTACTGT
>JAAYBX010000196.1 GCA_012729955.1 Clostridiaceae bacterium | reverse complement strand
TTGTACCCTATTAAGAACAAGGGAAGGTTCAACAATACAATCAACACACCGACAGGTACTTTGCTATTAAAAAGATAATAAAGTACGGTAGCTATACCAGAGACCCCGCCAGAGTGGATCTTATATGGTATAAAGAAGAGATTAACCGCCGCTGCAGAGATTGTAACCCCGATTATCATAATTAAGTAATCAAGAACCTTAGGCCATATTGCCTTCATGCTCTTATTCATTTCATAAATTCTCCTGCTTTATCCAATACTTTCTGTTTATCGACATAAGTCATTGAAGTGTTCTCATACTGCAATGCTTTTATATACAGTTTTTTTGCTGTTTCCATGTCATTATTCTTCTCATATGCTAATGCACTGTAGAAATATGCATCCTGTGATGATGCCTTCATATTCTTTTTGCCTTTTATAAGCTTTTCTGCAGCTGAAAGAGCCTTGTCATATTCCTCATTAATACAGTGAATTATGAGAAGATTCTCCACTGCTACCGGATTAGTCTTTAAATATTCATAACCCTTAAGAGCAGCTGCTTTTGCTTTTTCCATATTACCGGAGAAAATACAGAGCTTGGCATATATGTTGTAATACCACTGATTACGCATTGTCTCATCCATAGATTCCACTTTCACAAGTGCCGCAATGAGATTCTTGTCCCGTTTCCACTTCAACACAGCATTGCAGAGCATAAGCGATGTTGCGGCTTTTCCTTCGGGTTTCATGCTCTCAAGCACTCCCAAAACTTCCTCAGCCTGGTCGTACTCTTCGAGCAGTATAAGAAGATATGCATATGATGCCACAATAGGAAGCTCTTTCACCTTGACTTCATATGCTTTTTTATAATATTTCCTTGCTTTTTTTAAGTTACCCTTTGAATAATTCTTTATTGCTATATACGAATATATCTTTGACTGTTCTACTATTATCCTGTAAACAAAATATGCTGCGGCCAGTACAAGCGCTTCAATTGTGGAATTGAAAATTATAAGCCCGAGAATGAAAATGGGCACAAGCCAGTTAATAGTCTTAATTACCGATTTACTTTTCATAAATCCCTCTTTCCTACCCGTAAATTATATATCATCTGTCATACCCTTACAACAAGCAAGCAACTGCGTAATTAATCGGACAGTAAAAAATAACTATTGAAACATATGTTCGTATATTGTATAATACATCCGTACCCTGACTCTAGTGTGTCAGCAATCAAATCTTTAGCAAGAAGAAATCCGCTCCCCTCGGATTTTTTCTTTAATTTAGCTTTTCTCCAACTCTGAAAACCTCATTTAGAGAGTGCTTTAACTGTAATCCCATGCTATAAATATATCTTAATAATATATAATATTAATACACTGGTTTTAAAAAACAGATATGGTATAATTGCTCCGAAAAGAAGGTAGGAACATGAAATCTTTACAGGAACTATACAGAATCGGAAGAGGCCCGTCGAGCTCTCACACAATGGGTCCGGACAGAGCGGCAAGAAGGTTTGGTGCAGAGCATCCTGATGCAGATGAGTTTATGATAACTCTATATGGTTCATTAGCAAAGACAGCATTAGGCCATTTGACAGATAAGGCCATAAGGGAAGCATTAGCTCCGAAACCCGTTCAGATAAGTATAGATCAGTTCACAACAGACCTTCCTCATCCTAACACTATGGATTTCATGGCAATAAAAAACCTTACTGTAGCAGACAAATGGAGAGTTATGAGCATAGGGGGCGGAGCAATAAGGATAGAAGGCAAACCTTATATGGATACCCCTGATGTATACAAAGAAAAAAATTTCGCTCAGATAAAGGAATACTGTGAGAACAATCACTTAAGGCTCTATGAATATGTTATACAGTGCGAGGGTCCACAGATATGCGATTATCTTGAAACAGTCTGGACTCAGATGAAGTCATCCATTAAAGAAGGCCTTAATGCTACAGGTCTGCTTGAAGGAGGATTACAGCTTCAAAGAAAAGCCAGATATCTTTACAACCAAAGACATATGGACGAGAGTTCATCAACAAAAGAAAACCGTCTGGTCTGTTCATACGCTTTTGCAGTATCAGAGCAGAATGCCGGAGGTGGAATAGTTGTTACTGCTCCTACCTGCGGTTCCTGCGGAGTTCTTCCTGCAGTGCTAAAGTATATGCAGGAAAGAAACGGTTTTTCTGATAAGGATATAATAAAAGCTATAGCTGCAGCAGGAGTCATAGGAAATGTAATCAAAACAAATGCCTCCATATCAGGTGCAGAATGCGGATGCCAGGCTGAAGTAGGAAGCGCATGTTCAATGGCATCAGCAGGCCTTGCTGAACTCTTTGGAATGGACTTAGACCAGATTGAATATGCTGCTGAAGTTGCAATGGAACATCATCTGGGACTGACATGCGACCCAATAATGGGCCTTGTGCAGATACCATGCATTGAAAGAAATGCTGTTGCTGCCATGAGAGCTATTAATTCTGTAAGCCTTGCAAATTTCCTTACCCATACCAGGAAGATATCTTTTGATATGGTTGTTGATACTATGTATGAAACAGGAAAAGACCTCTTCAGCAAATACAGAGAGACTTCAGAAGGCGGCCTTGCAATTAAGTACAAGTAATATGAGGTCTAAAATTCTTACAACTTGCTGTTGACAACTAGTTTTGCTTTTAGTATACTTCAAAATGCTGTTACACCGGTACGACTCTTGGGAGCATAGCTCAGCTGGGGGAGCACCTGCCTTACAAGCAGGGGGTCATAGGTTCGAGCCCTATTGTTCCCACCAAGACGCTGGTGTAGCTCAGCAGGTAGAGCAGCTGATTTGTAATCAGCAGGTCGGGGGTTCGAATCCGTCCACCAGCTCCAAACAAACCCTGAGACACTTAAGTTTCAGGGTTTTTCCTTTCCCTACTATTTACCACCCCTCTTTGCTCACGATATTCCCTTGGAGTACGGTCCGTAACTGATTTAAACATTCTGGTAAAGTAACTCTGCTCTTCAAAACCGCAAAGGTAGGATATCTCAGCAATGGAGTATCCGCTTTCAACAAGCAGACAGCAGGCATTGCGTATTCTTACATTATTTATATATGTGGCCAG
>JAAYBX010000195.1 GCA_012729955.1 Clostridiaceae bacterium | reverse complement strand
TATTATGGTAAATACCAATCCAGTTGCGATTAATAAAGGCATCAGCCTCTTGCCGGATACGGGAGCTTTTACAGATACTATATCTTTTTGTATCTCTTTAACCTTCTCTACCTTTACGGCATTAAGATAATCCTTTAAAGAACTCATTCCCAATAACCATACAAAACTCATTGCAATTACTATTACGCCAGAGAAAATAAATACCATCCTCCATGACATTGTCTTCAAGAAGAAAGAAGCAATAAGGTAGGACAGTATATTTCCTATCGGGATACTTGCTGAAATAGAAGTACCTGCTTTAACCTGTTGTTTCTTAAGCAAGAAGTCTGAAAAACACCGTACTAAAGGTGCCCATAACATAGAACAGAAATATCCGTTTAAACACCATAATATAATTATCAGGACAGCATTTGAGGACAGTCCGACAAGTATATTCATAACAGCAGAACCGACAAGCCCGATAAAGATCATAAATTTCGGATGGATTTTATCTCCAATAAGACCGTTTACAAGCTGTCCGGTTCCGTATGCCGCTAAAAAGGCAGTACCCACTGCTCCAGCAAAAGTTATGTCGAATATGCCGTCTGCAACCATCTCGCTCATAGATGTGGAAAAGCCATATCTCGCCAGATAATTAATCATGTATGAAAACCAGCAGAGCATGGTCAGTTTTTTTGCGCTTTTTTCGAATTCCAATTAAAACACTTCCTAAGCAATCAATTAAAACATTCTACCATATCGCATATGTCTGGGAAAGACCTTTCTCAGTCAGTTCATACTGTTTTTCGCAGACTTCATGTAGGAATTTCCTGTCATGAGATACTGCGATTATTGTTCCTTTGAAGCTTTTAAGCTTTTCACGTATAACAGGATTAGACAAAGGGCTCAAATTCCTTGTCGGCTCATCCAGAACAAGTACATTACATCCATCCAGCACCATCTTTAAAAGATAAAGTTTTGCTTTCTGCCCTCCTGATAAAGAGGAAATAGAACAAGTCATTTCAAATGAAGTAAAATTCATGCCTCCCATATACAGCCTTGCTTTAGTAATGTCATCTTTAATCATGCTTGGTGCGAGAAATTCAATACAGGTAAGGCTGATATCCATTCTATCTGTATAGTCCTGCGGCATATAACCTAAACGAATATTCTTATCATTAGCTACTTTTTCAAGCATATGCTTTAACAGTGTTGTTTTACCGACTCCATTCTTGCCATAAATACCGATATGTTCACCGCCTTTGACATACAGCTTCACATCCTTTGACAATATTCTATTTCCTATCTTTAATAAATCTATTTCCATATCAAGCACTCTTTTTGATGAATCGATATACTGCCCGTCATAAAATCTTAAAAAAATTGCTTCCTCTGCATCAGTATATTCCATAAATTCTTCCTTTTCCCTTTGAAATCTCTTTTCCTGTGACTTAACTGACTTCATCTTCTTCTTTAAGAGCCTGGCTCCACCTGGATCCTGTCTTGATATATTCTCCTGCTGTCTTTCAACCTTGTCGTGTATCTTTTTCCATCTTTCCATCTGTTTTGCATACTCGGCTCTTTGCATTGAAGCAATCTGCTCCTGTTTTTCCAGGTTATACTTTCTGATCTTTACATATTCAGCATATCCAAGCCTGGATATCGAATGGGAACATTCGCTCTTTCTCTTATGCATTTCCATGTGTATTATAACATTGGCAGTATTCTCAATAAGAGTCTCATCATGAGATACGTACATAACAGGTATCCTGCAGGAGTTTATAAATCTCTCCAGCCATACAAGCGTATCTATGTCAATATCATTTGTAGGTTCATCCAGTAAAAGCACATCCGGTTTTAATGACAATATTGCTAAAAGCCGTATCTTTATCTTTTCTCCTCCGGAAAAAGAGGACAACTGCCTTTTCTCATCGTCTTTTGTTATATCCAGACCAAGTTCATTTAGAAGCCTGGCATACCTGCCGATATTCTCATCATCAGTAACATGGCATATGCCAAAATAACTGCTTAAGTCCATGTTTAGATACTCATTCTCTATCTCCTGGGATAAATACCCTATAACACACTCATCTTTATAGATATTCCCTTCACAGACCGCATAATCACTTACACTTTCTGGATTATAAATCGCCTTTAGCAAAGTGCTCTTGCCATTTCCCTCCTCGCCTATTACTGCCACCTTGTCATTACTGTTCAAGCTGAAAGTCAGGCCTTTTACCAAAGGTCTCATATCGTTCTTTATATAAATAGATAAATCTTTTATCTGTAGCATACATTCCTCCAAAAAAAATCCGTATGTCATGGAATGAAAACGGATGCTGCAATACAAGATATATGACAGTTGTGATCCTTATTCTTCCAAGACATAAAAAATATGGGTATTACCCGTTATCTGTTATGTTTGTCCTGGATTAAAGAATCATTTTCTGCCTCTTTTCTAAAATATTACCAAAAAAATACCATTAAATTCACAGAATGTCAATCATTTAATGCATGCAGAGCCATAATCGCATACTGGCGCATCAGAAAATCATTCGGATGATTGATATTATTACCAGTCATATGATGGTAAGGTTTAGCATTGAGCAATCTTGTATGAAGTGTCGTCATGTCAGATACCGTTATATTACCTAATTCATTTTTAATCTGGTGCAGGACTGGCACGAATGCTTCCCTGTGACCTCTTGTACATACTATATTCGGGTTAGGATGAGTCGTTGCGACCAGAACGATATTACAGTCGGAATTGTCTTTTCTTATCTCAAAAATCATCTTGCAAAGCGTATCCTTGAATGCAGCAGGATCCATCTTTGGATTATTCATACCGAATGCTATGAAAACAATATCAGCAGAATATCTGACCACATTATTCTGTATGTTTTCCAACCCCCATACAGCAGATGTTCCTGAAACAGCAGTGTTGATGTACCTAATATTCCCAATGCCTGAAAATGCTTCATCCCCTTCAACAACTTTCGTGTACCCATATCTGTTTTTTAAACCTAAAACAGTAAGTTTCCCCCAGTCAGGAAGAAATGGCGATGCATCTGATAAAGCCGAGCTGTTCCAGCCGAAGGTTATACTGTCACCGTAGAATAATATATTCAGGTTTTCTTTATTCTTCAATTTCCCGATAATGGATAAATCATATTTTTGTTCACCAGGGAAATACATATTACTGATTTCATGCTCATAAGTAACCGCTATCTGCTTTTCATGCATGAATGAACCTTCCCTCCAGACCGTAAATCCATTATCAGTAGCAAAAACCTTGTTATTCTCAGAACTCTTAGGAAAATATTCATCATAATCCATGATGCATATATTCCCGCTTTCCAGTATTTTCAGCATGCCATCTTCTAAAAGATAATCAGTGCCTTCTAAATATTTAGCAGTAAGAGCAGCATTTTTGACAGAAACAATCCTTGTCGCCTTATATGCCAATGGCTGCAAAGGCACATTCCCAAAACTGTCCCTTACAACCATAACGGATTCATCATACACAACACTGCCTTCCCATAACGGTTTTAAATACTCATCAAGATTATACATATGCCATTGTCCCGCTTTCTATATATATTACATAATATTACTATTCAGGTAATGCTTCTAGCTGCACTTCATCTTTAGGTTCGTACAGCTCTCTCTTTTTAAGCTTTTTAAAGAACACGGCCACAAACGGAACGCATACCAAGAAGGTAAGAAAATCAGATATTGCCTGTGTGAACTGCACGCCGGCAAGACCGATATAACTAGGAAGCAGGATTATCAATGGAAGAAAGAATATACCCTGACGCAATGATGACAAAAAAGTCGCAGTCCATGATTTCCCTATTGATTGGAAGGTCATATTAGCTATTGTGGAAAAAGGCATGAAAAGCATAGCTATACACTGAGCACGGAATGCAAGAGATCCTATTTCTATAACCAATGGGTCATCTGGAAGGAAAAAAGCCATTATATATGGAGCAGTAATGAAACCGATAATGGCGAAAAAAGCCATAATTGCCATACCGACTTTTAGTGAGAATACGAAGGCCTGTTTAACTCTGTCATATATCTTTGCTCCGTAGTTATACCCGACAACCGGCTGATACCCTTGACCGAAGCCCAGCATGATAACAAAAATGAACATTACAATCCTTAATACTATAGACATGCCGGCGATTGCAGAATCACCATACAGGGAAGCCTGTCTGTTTAGAAGAACTGTAGCAGCGCTTGCAAATCCCTGACGTATAAATGAGGGAAGACCGTTTTTCATTATTCGAAGAAGAACAATCGGTTTTATGCTGAAATATTTCAAACTGAGTTTTACCTCTGTCTTGTCTCTTAGAAAAGGAACTAATAGCACAAAAAATCCTATAGTCTGGCTTATAGCGGTTGCAAGAGCCGCTCCTCCTGTACCCATATCAAATACGAATATAAATAAAGGGTCCAGCCCTATATTCAATAATCCGCCCACAGTGATACCTACCATTGCGAACTTGGCTTTTCCCTGAGCGCGCAGTATGTTGTTTAAAAGAAATGACCCAGCCATAAAAGGAGCCGCATAGAAGATATAGCTGGCATATGCCTGGGCATGAGGAAGTATAGTGTCAGTAGATCCTAAAAGCATCAGTATCGGCTCGTTATACTTGATCCCTATAAGCATCATTAGTACGCCGAATATTAATGAAGCTACAAGCCCATTAATAGCTACGACATTAGCCTGGTCATTCTTCTTCTGACCTAATAACCTGGATATCTGTGCTCCTGCTCCCATTCCAAGCATGAATCCTACTGCTTGAATAACTGCCATAAGAGAAAAAACCACTCCGACAGCACCAGAAGCTGATGTTCCAAGCTTGGACACGAAAAATGTGTCTGCCAGGTTATATACCGCTGATACAAGCATAGATATGATCATTGGTATTGCCAGTGTCACTACCAGTTTCGGTATAGGCGTTTCGGTCATCTTCTTAAACTGCTGCTGATGTTTATCCATAGGGTATATATTATTAAATTACCAGGCAAAAAACAACAAAAATAAAGAAAAAACTGATACCTGTCCTTAAAACAGGCTACATGCCGTTATCAAGAGATACATATGATTTCATTACTTTCTCGTATCTATAGTTTTCTGCCTGTGATGTGAAAAGCTTGCAGTACAGGCTGTTCTTTTTCTTCATAAGGTTCCTATGGGTATCAAAGTCCTCTATATGGCCTTCATTGATAACTAGTATCTTGTCGCAGAATACGCTTGAAGACATCCTGTGGGATATATAAATAGCAGTCTTGTCCCCTACAAGATTATTAAAATTCTCATAAATCTCAGCTTCAGCGATCGGATCAAGGGCTGAAGTCGGTTCGTCAAGTATGACCAGAGAGGAATCCTTATACAAAGCTCTTGCTATAGCTATTTTCTGAGACTGCCCTATGGAAAATTCTACACCTTCCTCATCATACTCTTTGCCAAATAAGGAATTCATGCCGTTTGGAAGGCTCTCAACCTTTTTTTTCATATCCACCATATCCAGAATATCTGCGACTTTATCATCATTTGCATCAATATCCTTACATGATATATTTTCATATATACTGAAATTAAACAGTTTGTAATCCTGGAATACTGCAGAAATGCAGGACATATAGTCCTCATATGAATAGTCATATATATCTTTACCATTAATGAATA
This sequence comes from Clostridiaceae bacterium, assembly GCA_012729955.1. Taxonomy (GTDB): domain Bacteria; phylum Bacillota; class Clostridia; order DUPQ01; family DUPQ01; genus DUPQ01. The sequence goes on along the minus strand of JAAYBX010000195.1, from coordinate 410 downwards.
TATTGCCTGAATCAGGTTTGTACAGCCTGCATATGAGTTTTACTATCGTGCTCTTTCCAGCACCATTTAACCCAACAATACTTATCTTCTTATTCTTTTCTATTGTAAAAGAAATATCGTCAAGTATAAGTTTATCTGTCTTGGGATATCTGAATGACACATTACTAAAAACTATGCTTTCAATTTCGTTTATCTTTTCATTTCCTTCACACTGTGTAAGTACAGGTATCTCCATAAGTTCGACAAACGGTTCAAGATATCCTAGTACCTGCAATATGTCAATAATCGCATCGCCAAGAGCTATTACAGCAGATGAAAATCCCACAGCAGCTGATACATACATAGTAAGATCCCCAATGCTTATCTCTCCGCCTAGTGTCCTTGCTCCCACATATCCATAAGCCAGTACT
>JAAYBX010000201.1 GCA_012729955.1 Clostridiaceae bacterium | reverse complement strand
CCGTCGCTGCGAGCCCCCGTTACAGGAATGGCAGGAACTTGTGAATCTCAATAAGGGGGCGTGGCAGTCTGCCTGTAATCCTTTGTCCAAACCGATAAACTGCAGATTGCCACACCGTTTTGCCGAACAGAATCTTTCCCCAACCATCAAGGCATAACGGCAAAACGGTTCGCAATGACATCCCCAAGGGAACAATCGCCTTGTCGGCTTGGGATTTTGGGACGGGGGTTGTGGGCGGGTTTGACGGATTGGTTGAGATTCCAATGCTCACGTATTGAACCCGCCCCTACCGCCGATCAATTAAAACGAACAAGCATTGAACCCGCCCGTGCCATTGGGGTGGGCGATAAACTCAATCCATTGGGCGGATCATGGATTCGATGAAGGCGATTTCTTCATCGTCCAAATTATATTTTTTATACAATTCTTCGTCAGTCCAGGGCTTTGAAAATCTTGGACTGGAAAAATTAAACAGCCTCAATCAAATAACAATTATATTGCTCTCATCTTTTAACTGTAGGTTGGCTCTGACACTTTCACGTACACTCGTTGGTATCTCATATTTGTCAAATAGCTTTTCGTTGATTTCAGCAATAGACGAGTCCCACCAATCTTCAGAGAAATCTTGTTGAGGAATCGCACCGAATGCAGTTGTACTATGTTGAGAAAATTTATTTACATATAGTAATGCTCTGGCAAATTGTGTCATGAAATACTTAGCCAGATACATTGCTTCCTGTTCAGAATCATAAGCTCCACACTCCAGATAAGTTTCAATACAAGCGTCTTGAGGTTTGGCGACGACTATATCAGAGAATGCCCCTCCTAAACCTACTTTTTCATCCCAATTCCCCCAAGCATAAGGTACAAAAACCTTATATTTGTGAAAGCCTTTTCCAATTTGTGGAAAAGGATAAGTCTTTGAAACAAATTTTATTCCTTTATTAGTAAGAACCCGCACATCATCGTCTTCTGTTTTATCATCATTTAATGGTGGGAGCCCATACTTTTTTGAATCTTTTAAAATATCGGTGCTTAAGCCATATGGCTTACGCACCGATATTTTAACCGAAATTTTTTCAAAACCATGCATATTAGAAACTAATTCGTTTAACAACTCAATATATTCAGGCTTTTCCACATCACTTTTACTAATAGGAAGTAATCTTACTTCTGGGATTTCACCTTCCAGAAAGACGAGTTGGCTGCCATCAAGTCCATTGTCATATCCTTTTTTCCATTGGATAATGTTCGTCCATTCGGCACCTGGAACGCCTGGGAAAGCGTTTTGGATATTGTTAATCTGAACAATTTGTTTATCTCTTTTTACTTCTACATTGTTTAATTTACTTAAGCTATTAGCGTTTTTCGGGGCTTGCCACCCGGTTGGGAAAATTAAACAAACTTGTTCTGCAACTTTGATACTTTCAACATAGAAATCTGTATATATCTGTTGTTTTCCTTCACCCTGATACGGGGGGTTGCCGATTATTACATCAAATTTCATTTTTCTGCCCATGCTTTCTTCCAAAACTTTTGCCACTCTGCCGGCTTTGGCTGCTTCAACCAAATCCAATTCAAGCAAGTTATCCGTTTTCAAATCCGGATATCCGCCATAAAGGAAATTTTTGACCATGTTATAAATGATATTACTGGGCGCACAGCCAAAGACCTGTCGCTCCAATATCCACTTGATCCGTTCTTTTTCGTCGGGGATTTGCTCTGCCAATCCGCTAAACAACCTTTTGGCAACTTCGCTCAGATACAAACCGCTCTTGCTGTAGAGGTCAATAACTGTGGTTTGCTTATTTTTGAAAATATCCGGGTCGTGCTCTTCGAGCAGATCGACCATCATTTTGACCACTCTTTTCGGGGTGAAAATCTGATTGGTTTGTTGAGGGGGAATGTAGTTGAAGATGTCTTCATCTTTTTCGCTCTGCAAATAATCAGCCAGGCGTTCTTTGATGTTGAAAAACTCTACGACCGAGGCGTTGAAAACCACTTCATCAAACAAGCCTTTGAATGAGTTGTTATTACCTTGCTCGTCGACATAATCAAAACCATCGCGCAGTTTACGAAATTCGTCCAAAGTGATACTGGTCAGTTCCTCAAAGGTCTGTGGGTCGATGTTTTCGTCATAAGTTGCCAGGGTGGTTTCGGGCGTGCCATAAGCCATCAGGAAAGCGGGGATTGTGCGGGCAAAGCCTCTCAGGTGGTCGCGCACGTCGTCTTCGGTGGTCTTCTTTTTGTCTTCTTCGCGCTTAACCAGTTGCTTTTCAACCACTTCTTCGGTGGTTTGTTTAATGCTTTTTTGAAGGTCTGCCAGGAAATCGTTTTGAATTTCTTTTATTTCAGCCTGATATGTTTCAGCGGCACTTTCCCGAATTTCATGGTTTTCAGGGTTTTGGATTTTTTCTTCATAGCTGGTTTTGGCTAAGCGTTCTCTTTCCTGCTTTTGATAGAGGTTTTCTTCAACTTTTGTGGCGAGAATTGCTTCCGCTTTTTTGACGTCCATCTTGAGAGTGGTTTTCGTGATCCCAAATTCTTTTTTTACTTCTTCAAATTTTGGCTCTATCGTCCTGATAATTTCTTTGGCAACTTTTGTGGAAGCCTTTTCACGGTTGTCAAAATCCTTAAGCTGCTCCAGAACCTCTTCGAGGTCGACAGCCTGATAAATTTTCTCACCAAAGAGATTGTTGGCGGTGTTGATGGTTAGGGTCGGGGGTATTTCTACCTTCCCATCGCAGTCCACCATCGGTCCTGTGTCATTAATCTCTCTTTTTTGAGCCAAACGGGTGTTCTTTTCAGGAGCGATCTTATTCAAAATCTCTTTTACGAGCGCAGGGGCGGAGAAGATACCGCTGATATTGGCGAAAAGCAGGTTGGACATAAAGCCGCGCTTGACCACTTCGCTTGCCTTGATGCGGCTCGGGAAGGTGAGCACCTG
>JAAYBX010000002.1 GCA_012729955.1 Clostridiaceae bacterium | reverse complement strand
TACATAATCATGCAACTTCTTATAGTCTAGTAGTTCAGAAAAATCCTGATCCTCCAGATTTATGAAAATTATCTGCTCTTCCTTAATGCCTTCGGCTTTAAGCTTGTCGATAAATAGGTCAAACAATGTAGATTTTCCGCAACGACGAACACCTGTGACAACTTTTATCATTTCCTCTTCACGCCACATGGAGAGTTGCTCTAAATATGCTTTGCGTTCAATGAGTTTATTCATTTAACACCTCCATTTGCAACTATTATATCAATTACTTGTAATTATTGCAAGTACTTTTCAAAATGAAAAAGTTCTTGCACAATATTATGCTTATCTCCAAATAAAAGAAGACATCCCTTTCCTTAGCGAAAAAGCATGTCTTCTGGTCGGAGTGACAAGATTTGAACTTGCGACTTCTTGGTCCCGAACCAAGCGCGCTACCGAACTGCGCTACACCCCGTGCTTAGATATTATAACCCTTCTTTAATATTCTGTCATCAGTATTTTTGCTATTCCATCATGTCAGTGATGTCTACATCCTGGTCTTTGCTTTTAGTCCTTACAAGCTTATTTAAAAGGTTTGTGATTGGTTTTCTGAATACTACTACAAGCCCTATAAATATAGCAAGAATGCCGATAACCAGTATTGTCTGTCCGGTTGTCCATTTTAGAACACCGTTTCCCAAGAGTGATGAGGACAGAGTTGAAGGTATTCTGGCTATAGCTACAAGGAACAAAAATATCCCGAATGGAAGTGTTACTATCCCTGCAACATAGCACAAAAGATCATCAGGCAGACCAGGAATAACAAAGGCTAAAAGGAAGAATATAGGCCCATTTCTCTTAACGAAATCCACAGCTTTTTTAGTCTTTCCTTTACCTGCAAGCTTATCAACTAAAGGTTCTCCGAATGCTCTTCCAAGCCAGTAAACGGTTATAGAAGCTAAGATAGTTGCAGTATGGTTTATAAGGAAGCCTCCCCATGTGCCAAAAAGCATGCCTCCGACAAAATACGTAACCTGGCCTGGTATAGGAGCAATTACAACCTGCAGATATGAAAGCAGGAAAAAGAGGACAGGTCCCCATTTACCTTTGCTTTCAATGTATTTTTTGAACTGGTCTCCGTTTAACTGGAATAAGCCCCAGAGCTGTTTTCCTGTATCAGTTAAAAGAAAAATTATAAAAGCCAAAATAACTGCTGCTGCTATTATCAGCTTTATATTCCTTTTCCTTATCTTTAAGCGGTTTTCTTCACTCATTTTTTTATGCTTGCGATCATATCATTAAGCATGTTCCCATATTTTATATATGATTCAAAAAGATCATTTTCACTCATTGGCTTATCTGCTAAATGTGCAATGGCGGAAACATGAGGCTCAATCGATATAATCCCATCATACTTATCTTCGTTGATAAGGATATTCAGTATTTCTCTAACTCTTCCTTCACCTTCACCTACATAGCGAAATTCATTTTCCAACCCTGGTTTTGCAATAAGCGAATCCTTTATATGTACATAATCAATGTTTCCCCTTATTCCCTGGAAGAACTTCATAGGATCATCATATCCGTGAGCAACGACATTTCCAGTGTCATATAGAAGAACAAAATTCGGACTGTTCACTTCATTCTTAAGCTCCAGCATATTCTCAGGAGATTCCCCGCCCCAGCCGGTGCAGTTTTCATGCGCTAATATGACATCAAGATCCTCAGCCATCTTTGCAAGTTCCCTGCTTCTTCGTATAACTTCCTTCTTTGTATACGCATAATCATCTTTATCTGGTATCCAGGACATTATCCTTATATATTTGACTCCAAGCATCTTCATCCTCTTGGTTGAGATTTTAAGATCCTCTTTATCAATATTGAAATCCCCTCTTATGCTTCTGCTCCAATTACCTATTGCTGAAGAAAATCCTGTTACCTTAAAATTATTCTCCTCAATCATTTTTCTTACATAATCAAAATCCTCATCATTGAATTTAGTGGTTGAAGGATTAACTGAATTATGATTTCTTAATTCAAGCGTATTCCATCCTAATTTTTTATGAGCTTCAATCTGCGTGCAGATATGTTTGCCCGCTTCATCGCTAATTCCTGTGATAATCATTTTTTCTCCTCTTTGCTGTTATTCTCACGTATATCCTCAAGAATCCCGTCGCTCCAAAGCTTCTCAAGGTTATATTTCGCTCTTGTTTCTTTTTCAAATATATTTACTACTACATCCATGCAGTCTACAAGTATCCACTTAGCCTGGCTGTATCCCTCAATCGGAGCAGATACCGTCATGCCTGATGCTTCTGCCATCTCTACCACATCATCAGCCATTGATTTACGATGACGGTCTGAAGTGCCTGTGCATATTATGAAATAGTCTGTTAGTGTAGTTACATCTTTTACCTCTATGGATATCAAATCCTTTGCCTTTTTGTCCTTTAGTAAGTTTACAAGCTCGTTCTTAATATTTTCTGTGTCCAATGTTACCTCCTTGTATGCATCGATTATATAACATATAGGCGAAGTTATAAATGGAAAATATGAATTATCTATATTATTAAGGAATAATCAAAAAATCGCTCTCTTTTTGTCTATAAATGTTGCATATCATTTATAAAAGCATTATGATGCTCATAGTATAAAAACGGGGAGAAACATAAGATTAACGGATTATTGAAAGTAATATTAATATTTATAGGGGTATTCATAATTCAGGCAGCAGCATACTGGGGCACCCAGTTTCTTGTTAAAAAACCTCATATGCTTGGAAGCAGATTTGATGATAAGATACCATTTGTACCGGTTTTCATATTTCCATATGTATCCTGGTATTTTATCCTGTTCTCAATACCTTTTGTACTTTACTTTTATTCCCTTCCTACATATGCACTGTACAC
>JAAYBX010000194.1 GCA_012729955.1 Clostridiaceae bacterium | reverse complement strand
TTTACATAGCATTCGTATGCCTTTTTGCATTTATTACTGGCATTCTTGTTAATTTGGCGGTTTGATATCAAGGTAATTAAAATCAGATTGCTGTTTTTAATATAATAACTACATTGATGATGCAAAATTGCGTATATACGCAGTTTTATTTCGAGTGTGTTTTGAAATAGGCACGTTAGACCTTGTCAAACCTATCTACAATGTATATGCTATATATGTAAAAGATTTTATTGGAGGCATTATGAAAAACTGGCATGAAAATGGTCTTACTATAGGGGTATGCTACTATCCTGAACACTGGCCTAAAGATATATGGGAAAATGATTTAGACAGGATGCTGGATATGGGTATACATTTCGTGCGTATAGCGGAATTCGCATGGACGATAATGGAACCGGAAGAAAACAGGTTTGATTTTACTCTTTTTGACGAATTTATCAGCCTTTGCGAGAAAAAGGGTATGAAGGTGATACTTGGAACGCCAACTGCTACGCCTCCTGCATGGCTTACATATAAATATCCTGAGGTCCTGAACAGGGATATAAAGGGAACCTTATATTACCACGGCCACCGCCGCCACTATAACATGAATACAGAAATTTACATGAAGTTGTCCAAACGGATTGTGGAAAAGATGGCTTTACAGTACAAAGATTCGCCCGCAGTAATAGGCTGGCAGCTGGATAATGAGTTCAACTGCACAATTACCTCATACTATTCCGAAGCTGACAACACAGCTTTCATTGAGTACTGCAAAGATAAATTCAAGACACTGGATAAATTCAATGAATGCATGGGCAATGTCTTCTGGAGCCAGACATATACAAGCTGGGATCAGATACACATACCAAGGAATGTCGCAAGAGACTCATTTAACCCGCATATGGTTCTAGAGCACAAAAAGTTCATATCGCATACAATAATAAAATATGCCAAGATGCAGTCAGATACATTAAGAGCAATAGTACCGAAAAACCATTTCATAACTACAAACGGAATATTTAGAAACCTTGACTATGTTGAACTTACAGACAAGGCTTTGGATTTTATGACATATGATTCATATCCTAATTTTGCTTTTGACATGTATCCTCAGTACAAAAGGCCAAGAACTCTTCATGACCGTGACTGGAGCAGAAATCTTTCAAGGGTAAGAGGGATCAGTGGGAGCTTCGGCATTATGGAACAGCAGGCCGGCGGAGGAGGATGGAATACAGGTTCTGAAGCTCCAATGCCAAAACCTGGCCAGTTAAGATTATGGACGTACCAGTCTATAGCTCATGGTGCGGATTTTGTTTCATATTTCAGATGGAGGACCAGTCCTGTCGGCACAGAGATATATTGGGAAGGATTAAATGACCAGTCCAACAAACATAACAGGAAAATAGAGGAAGCAATGAATGTAGCTAAGGAATTAGAGAGCCTTTATGATATAGCAGGCTCTGAGTTTGTGGCGGAAGTTGCTTACCTTACAGATTATATAAACGAATATGATCAGGATATTGATGTAATACGGAACAGATACCAGTCAGAATCGGATGATTCCTGGTTTTTGGCATCCCAGCTTTCACATACTCCCATGGATTATGTATATATGGATAAAAGAGTAAAAGCAGAGGATCTGGAAAAATACAGTCTTTTGATATATTCCCATCCTGTCATATTAACAGAAAGTACAAGAGATACCTTAAGAGAATATGTAAAAAAGGGAGGCACATTGGTTATAGGGGCTAGAGCAGGGTTTAAAGATGAATTCGGAAGAAGCCCTATGACATCTGTACCTGGGCTTTTAAGGGACATAGCAGGAGCTGAATCGATAGAACATACTCTCTTGGGCCTGGCGGATGAAGCTGTGACTGCTACATGGGATGATGAGCAGATTGAAATGCCGGTATACAATGAGGTTTTGGACCCGATAAGCGAAGATACAAAAATTTTAGCTGAATATGATAACAGTTATTACAAGAGCATGCCTGCAGTTACAGAACGCAAAGAAGGCAAAGGAAAAGTAATAACGGTAGGAGGCGCATTCAGCATCCAGATGGCTGAAAAGATACTGGAATATACAGACACCCTTAATCCTTATGAAGACCTCATAACCCTTCCAGACGACTGTGAGTTAGTTATACGAAGGAAAGAAGATACTTTTTATTTCATCTTATTAAACTACTCAAAAGGCGAACAGACTGTACTTGTTCATGATGAATTTATAGATATGATTAACAACCATACAGTACAGGGAATGGTGACAATAGAAGGTTATGGCGTGTTGGTGCTGAAGGTACAGTGAGTGGCATTAAAGCATAAATAGTAAAAAATAAAAACAAATTAAAAAGAGCGAGAAAATAGATTATAAACAGAAAAGGTGTCATATTTAAGTAATAATAATAGAAATGACATATAATCTTTGTAATATAACCAAATAATGCGTTTACAATCGAAAATTTGTGATATAATGCCAATGGAGGAATCCAAACATGAAGATACTAAGAATAAGTTATGAGAATATAAATGTCTTTTCGAAAGGTTTTACAGTAGATTTTACTGCATTTGATAGAATAACTGATGA
>JAAYBX010000193.1 GCA_012729955.1 Clostridiaceae bacterium | reverse complement strand
TCATAGGTATAATAATATTCATGCTCATGAAATGATTTAAAAGCCAATTGTTTTTCAGTAAAAAATAATTTAAGCAGAGAATTTTGGGAATATTACTTAATAAGTTGAAAACAAGCTGTATTTTTGATAAGATTGAACTAACAATTGATTTATTTATTTCGGGGCGGTGGTATTATGAGCGGATTGACAGAATCCATGGAGAACTACTTAAGATGCATACATGAACTTTCATATGCAAATAAAGGTGTAAGGCTCACAGATCTTGCAGAAAAAATGAGAGTCAGAAAAGCATCTGCTAATAACGCTGTAATGAAGCTTTCCAGGCTTGGTTACTGTGTTCAGGTCAAATATGGTCAGATATTTCTGACTGATACAGGAATTGAAGCTGTCAAGGCTGCGACCGGAAAACACCTTATAATTCTAAAATTCCTAAAAGATGTCTTAACAGTAGATGAAGCGACTGCGGAAATAGAAACTGCTAAGATAGAGCATTATTTATCTACAAGCACAGTTTATGCGATGCATCAGCTGCATTCAAAACTGAAAAACAAACCTAACTAAGCTCTGTTTGATTTAGTATAGTCATAAATGATATAATTGAATGACAAACCTTTTCAGGTTAAGTTAATTGATACGCAGGAGTTAATGGAAAGACTTATATATTTCGAAAACTTAAGTGACATGATGAGCGTATTTGGAAGCTCGGATTCCAATTTAAAGGTTATAGAGAATATGATGAATGTCTCTGTAATTGTACGCGGAAGCGAAGTCAAACTAAAAGGAGAAGCGGAAGAAGTAAATAATGCGGAAAAACTTATTGGCATGCTTATTGACATGGCACAGTCAGGTGAAGATATAAATAAGCAGAATATTGTCTATCTTGCAGACCTTATAACACATGGGAAAGATGAAATACTGGATCTTCCTTCAGGCTATATATGCCTGAATGCATCAGGTGCTCCTATTAAAGCCAAAACTTTGGGACAGAAGAAATATACCGAAGCCATACAGAAAAACGGAATAACTTTCGGTGTGGGACCTGCTGGAACTGGCAAGACCTTTTTAGCTGTAGCCTGTGCGGTTACGGCTTTTCGAGCAAAATCAGTAAAGAGGATAATTCTTACAAGGCCCGCAGTGGAAGCGGGTGAGAAGCTGGGATTTCTGCCTGGAGATCTTCAGTCAAAAATAGATCCGTATCTAAGGCCATTATACGATGCCCTGTTTGAACTTATGGGACCGGACAATGTAGCAAGAAACAAAGAAAAAGGACTAATAGAGATTATCCCTTTGGCATATATGAGAGGAAGGACTCTGGATGATGCATTCATCATTCTGGATGAAGCCCAGAACACGACACTGGAGCAGATGAAGATGTTTCTGACCAGAATGGGTTTTGGCTCCAAGATGGTTATAAATGGAGATATCACTCAGATTGACCTTCCTAGAGATAAGAAATCAGGACTGATTAATGCAATTAACATCCTTAAAAACATCGAAGACATCAGCATTGTGAATCTTACTTATAAAGATGTAGTAAGACATGAGCTCGTACAGAAGATAATAAATGCATATGAACGTGCTGAGAGCAAAAAAAGGTGAGTAGAAATGAATAGGTCCAAAACTTCAAAAAAGGATTTGTTGAAAACAAAACTGTACAGTATTATTATACTGCTGCTGGCAGTTATTATCGCATTATTGGGTATATTCCAAAAGGTGTCCGATGCAGGCCACTTAATAGATAAGTACAACATAGCGACTGCTGATATAGTGGCTTCACATGACTATTATGACAAGGATGCAACAATATCAAAAGCAAACAAGGCCAGGGATTCAGTAGAGCCAATTGCTGTTAGGATAAATACATCACAGGTAGCATTGTATGAAAATATACTTAATTTCTTTGACATAACAAACCAATACCGTGAAAGGGCAGGAGACATTTTGCTTACTTCGCTTCAATACAATGTGGAGCTTAACAGTCTGGTAAATCAGTATACGAGCGTATTTTTATCATTAGGAATAAATATTCCGAATAATCTAGCAAAAGCAATCCTGAAGGATGTAAATAGCACTTCATATGACAGCTACAAAACACAAGTCCGTACGCAATTTGCAGTATTTATGGATGAATATATCTTTGAAGAGAATCTTTTTAAACATCAGGAAGGTTTTGCTGCTGCAGTAAACGAATCTGTGACAGACAGCAATTTGAAAGAACTGACCCATCTGTTAAAGGAATACCTTATACAGATTAACAGCAGGATAGATATGCAGGCCACAGAAATGGAAAGGCAGAGAGTATATCAGGATGTAATCACCAACTCGCCAGTATTAATAATGACAGGTTCTGTTTTATACCAGAAAGGTGAAAAACTGGAAAGCGAGGATTTAAAAGCTCTTTCAGATATGGGAGTAATTACTGTATCAAATGAGCTTTATATGTATATCGGAGCGGCAGGGTTGTTTTTACTTTGTTTTTTAGCTTCTTTGGCATCTAAAAAAATATGCGGACACACCATGAAGCTTCAGCCTAAATCAATATTCATAATGGTTTTATTATTCTTTATGGTATATATTCCTGCTCTTTATGTCCCTCATGAATATTATATGTATATCCCTTATTTCATATTACCCATGATGCTGTCCATACTAATATCCGATAATACTTCATATATCTTTTCTGGACCTATGGCGATATTCTATTGTTACATTGTAGGCGGAGATCTCATATATCTTGCAATTCTTATTATCGGTTCTATAGCAACGATATATATTGTCAGAAACACATCTGCAAGAATAAGGCTTGCAATTTCAGGAATAGCTTTAGGTGTGATTAATGTTATTGTATATATGTCATATATGCTTATTACCACTGATGTATCAATAAGTATTCCGTACACACAGATTATAGCCCTTTTTATATCGTCAGTCGTTGCCGCTCTTCTGTGTCTTGGGCTCTTGCCGGTATTTGAAGCATTCTTTAATATAGTTACCCCGTTCAAACTTATGGAGCTTGCATCTCCGACAAAACCTTTATTAAAAAGGCTCATGATGGAAGCACCAGGGACATATCATCATTCGCTGATGGTGGGAAATCTTGCTGAGGAAGCAGCAGAAGCAATAGGCGCAAACGGTCTTTTGGCCAGAGTCGGAGCATATTATCATGACATAGGCAAACTAAACAGACCAGCATTTTTCGGAGAGAACCAGTCTTCGAAGACTGGAAATCCTCATAATACGATGACACCGCAACTGTCAGCGACAATTATAACAAGCCATACTACAGAAGGAGTGGATTTGGCAAAGCAGGCAAAGCTGCCGCCCTCTATACGTGATATCATAATCGAGCACCATGGTACAACACAGGTACAGTATTTCTACCATAAAGCGCAGAGCGTTTCAGATGAACCTGTCATAGAGGAAGATTACAGATATTCAGGACCTAAACCGAGAACTAAGGAATCAGCATGTGTGATGCTTGCAGATGCATGTGAAGCGACTATTAGGTCGATGGAAACCACTAATATTATTGAGATTGAAAAGACTATAAGAAAAGTAGTGAAGACAAAGAGGGATGATGGGCAGTTTGACCAGTGTGACCTTACATTAAAAGACCTTGATGAAATCCTTTTCGCATTCATGAAGGTGTTTACCGGATACTTCCATCAGAGAGTAAAATATCCGACACAGCAGACAAAAGATGCCATAACGGATATCAAGCCAAGTCAGGAGGAACAGGACGAGGATGAAAATGAGGATTGATATAGAAGGGCTGGACGAGAAAACCAGTCAGTTTTCCGAACCTGTTACAAAAGTATTAGAAAAGATACTAACCAGGCATTCTATTGATAAGGAAGATATAACCTTATCTCTTTTTATAGAATTTACGGATGATGAATATATCAGGCAGATAAATAAAGAGCAGAGAAACATAGACAGGATTACGGACGTGTTATCTTTCCCAGCCCTTAACTGTGAAGAGGGTAGGATTATTTATGATAAGTATGATATTGATTATGAGAATAAAGAACTGTTTCTTGGAGATATTTTAATTGCAACTAGCCAGATATTCGCACAGGCTGAGAGTTATAACCACAGCCCATTACGTGAATGCATGTTTCTCGCAAGCCATGGACTTTTACACCTGTTAGGATATGATCATGAAGATGAAGAGTCCGAAAAGAGAATGCTTAGAATTCAGGAAGAGATTCTAAAGGAGCTTAATTATGAAAGATAAGTACGAAGAACTAAAAGGACAAGCTCGAAAGGCACTTGAAAATGCCTATTCACCTTATTCAAATATAAAGATTGGGGCTGCAGTTCTTGGAGCAAGCGGGAAGATATATACAGGAGCGAATATTGAAAATGCGTCATTTGGAGCTACAATATGTGCAGAGAGAACAGCTATAGTGAAAGCTGTGAGTGAAAAGGAACAGAATATATCTGCAATCGCAATAACTGGAGACATATCTGACTATGCTTTCCCGTGCGGGATATGCCGTCAGGTAATGAGCGAATTTATGCAAAAAGATGCTTTGATTTTCGTAAGCGGTAATAATCGTGAGTGGAAGCAATTTCTGCTAGAGGAATTACTCCCACATTCATTTGATTTTTATGCAAGTAAAAAAGAGGACTGACATGGCTTTTAAATCGGGATTCGTTACAGTTATAGGAAGGCCTAATGTAGGCAAATCAACACTGATAAATGCTATTACGAAGGAAAAAGTCAGCATTGTCACTCCAAAACCTCAGACAACAAGGAAGAATATTAAAGCTATATATACAGACAATTCCTGTCAGATAGTGTTTTTAGATACCCCTGGAATTCATGAGCCGAAAACTAGATTAGGCGAATACATGGTTAATGCAGCTAAATCCACATTTTCTGAAACTGATGTAATCGTTTTTATCACTGCACCGAAAAAGGGCGATATGATACCTTCAGAGGATATTCATATATTAGAGCTTTTATCTGAAGTAGAAAAAATCCCCAAAATTTTTGTGCTTAATAAATGCGATACAGTTGACCAGCATACAGCCGGTAATATTATTTCCCAGTATTCTGAAAAAGCCTCTTTTGATGAAATGCTTGCAATAAGCGCTCAGGATGGATTCAATGTAGACTCTTTGAAGAGTCTTATAGTGGATCATCTTTCCGAAGGACCTTTGTATTATGATGAAGATCAGATAACTGATCAGACCATGAGAGAAATGGCGGAAGATATAGTAAGAGAAAAAATGCTTTATCTGTTATCAGAGGAAGTGCCTCATGGTACAGCTGTGGAAGTGGAAAATTTCAAACAGCGTCCAGACAAGCAGCTTTATGATATTGATGCAGTCATTTATTGCGACAAAGAGACCCATAAGGGAATTATAATTGGAAAAGGTGGTGCTATGCTCAAGAGGATTGGGACAGAAGCCAGAAAATCCATGGAAGCTTCCTTTGATTCAAAAGTAAATTTGAAACTCTGGGTAAAAATTAAGAATGACTGGCGCAATGACAATAAGATGCTTAATAAACTTGGCTATAAATAGATTTATTAATACTATTATCAATCTATAACTCTTGTATCCTGTCCAGTATTTCGAAATGCTTTCCAGCAATCTTTTCAATATATTTACATGACAAGTCATATATAACAGTCAGATCAGTTTTTGGAATACTGAGAAAATAGATTTTTGAGGAATCAGCATTACATATTTGATTTATTGCCCTAAAAACAGAATGAGAAATACTAATTCCTCTGTTGCAGCATGTGACTCCGTCATTTTCCAGAGAAAAACAGAATGAACAACCATCATCCAAAGGCTTATTGCATTCAACACAGAAATCCGTTATAGGTGCGGCACCTTCGATTGCTGATAAGCGAAACTGTATGATAGCAGTTAAAAGCATTGGATCGCTTTCGTTTCTCATTAGAAGATAAAGACTGTTCAGAAGAAGCGACATGATATCCTGTGAAGGCTGTTCCTCCTGTATGAAATATGAGCACAAATCAATAAAATGTGAAGCATAATACAGTGTTTCAATTCTGTTAGTAAGACCAAAGAAATCCTGTATCATCGTTGCTCCGGTAAGTATCGGCATATTATTCTGGCATACGCACTCAAACTGGCCGCAATAAAAAAGCCTTGATGCATGTGTCAACGCAGCGCCTTTTTTTCTGACTCCTTTTGCAACAATCTGTATCTTTCCTTTCTCATAGGTAAGAACAGTTAATATTTTATCTGATTCTTTGTATTCGGTTATCTTGCAAACAATGCCTTTAACTTTTATGTATTCCATTATTCCAAAGCATATCACCTATGGTTATCGTTAACAAGTGATTTTTCCTTTATTGCGTTTTCAAGTTTTTTCATATCCTCATGAAGAGGTGAGGTTATGGTAATAGATTCATTTGTGAATGGATGTACAAATGATGTCTGGTAAGAATGCAGTGCCTGTCTTGAAAGATATATGTCGTAATCGCATTCTTTTCCGTAAAGAGTATCATGAATTATTGGAAATCCGCTCTCTTTACAATGTACACGAATCTGATGAGTCCTGCCTGTCTCCAGTTTGAAAGACAATATGCTTGCATCATAACCTTTATACAATATTGTGTAATGGGTTATTGATTGCTTGCCTTCGGGATCGTAATGGCGTAACATCGCAGAGTCTGGTACTCTTGCAATAGGCATGTCTATAGTTGCTTCATCTTTTTCTGGGATCCCTATTACCATCCCTATATATCTCTTATCAATATCAGTAATGGACATTTTGTGATGCACGATGGAATTTTTAGCGTAAATTACAATACCTGTTGTATCTCTGTCCAGCCTGCTTACCGGATGTATGCCCATGCCTGGATATATATGCTTTAGTCCGTTTGCAAGCGTGTCTTCGTCTGTATCCATTATGGGGTGGCATAATATACCATATGGCTTGTCTATAGCGACAAGGTAATCATCGTCGTAAAGTACATCAAGCTTCATATCAGCACTTGGTATTAAGGACTTAGTGTTTTTGTCAGGTACAATGATTCCAACTAACTGGCCTGAGGAAAGGATGTAATCGGTGTGTTCGCTTTGTCCGTCAACGAATATATTATCAAATGTTTTTGCTCGACGAATACAGTTGCCGGAAATTCCCATTTCCTTTCTTAGAAAAGCAGAAAGCCTTCTTTTATGGGAAGCAGGCTGTACTTCAAGTTCTATGTATATATCATGTTCATCTTTCGTCATTATATAATTGTATTTTAAATGTTTCGGTATATCAAGTTTCCAAAGAAGAAGAAAGAGAAAAATTGCATACATAACAATTAAGAAAGACTGATCGGCTGCTTAATCAGAAGAATAAATACAGTTTTGAAACATGCGTCGCATTCTGTGTCGCTCCTATTACTTTCCCAAAGCCGAAAATTATAAAAGGTCAAATATGAATCTGTTTTGCAGCCTAAGGCGAAAATAATCCAAATATATACGATAAATAAGAATGTAATTTTAAATTCAATAACTTACAAATATGTTGTGGTTTTTCCTTTATCCTTGATAATTCTAATACTGCAGTAAAACAGGCATATTGATAACATCATGAGTAAATGATAGAATTCTATTTACTAAAGATAAGGAAGTGTAT
>JAAYBX010000192.1 GCA_012729955.1 Clostridiaceae bacterium | reverse complement strand
GGGGATAGTTCTAAGAAGCCTGTCCGCGGGCGTCCCATGAGCGAAATTTTAATACACGGACTGCGCTCGGAGAAACTCTTCTGGTCTTTCTTTCGGACGGGGGTTCGACTCCCCCCGCCTCCACCATAAATAAATCTGAAAAGCCTTGATGCACCGAGGATTGGAGCACTTTTTAAAAAAAGAAGGAAAAGCAAGTATAGTTCTCTTTGTATTTATATGTATTACGATATATCTGCATTTACAGTGGCAAGTGAGTGACAATTATTATTTAATGGGTGACAAAATAGGTGACAAAAAAATTTAGTCAAATACCGCAGTTATGCGGTTTTTTTTATTGGAAGCAAACAATAAGTAGTACATCGTGTGAAATATATTCTACAAAAGCTTGACATAAATGTATCGCAACGATACAATACTGATAAATCGATTTTGAATTAGGGGGCTTTTTTATGGACATTAAAGAGCAATTGTTTCGTGAAGATAATCTGTTTTCACATGACGATGTAGTAAAATCACTTAAGCTATTTATTGAACATGAAAAATCTTATAAAGAGTCAGGGTATTCAGTCGAAGTACTAAAAAACAGAGTAAAACTCTGCGAAAAATTCTATGCTGCAGTGAAGAAATGCAAACTTCCAGTTTTGACAGAACTCTGGTGGTTTTATCAATATGAGTTTCTTGAAAATCGTATGGAGTTAAATTTGTGCCATGCTGATGAGATTGAAATTGAAAATAACGAAATAAGTAGCATGACTTTAATTAATAAACATACTTTAATAAAGGTAGAATGCGATTATCTTACTGTCGAGCAGTATGCATCAATGCTTGGTGTTGAGCCTGTGACTGTAAGGCAATGGATCAGGCGTGGTAAATTAAGACATGCAAAAAAGACGGGGCGTGACTGGTTAATTCCTAATACTGAAGATAAACCTAAAAGAGGCTTCACCAGCGTTGAATACATTGTGGGAAAAGAGCAAATTGAAAGCGATGAATTCCCTTTACTTATAGCCTCTAATTCAATAACAATTGTTCAAGATAAAAAGCAGAAGAGCAAATTCTTTTGCTACCTCAATAATTATGAGACCGATTTTTACAGCGAGCTTGAGCTGACAAGAAGTGAAGTGGAAAGACTGGAGCATACCATTATTGAGTCCGGAAAAGCAAGAATTGAAAGTTATGTACAATATGTTCCATATATCAGAGAAACCGATGACTAATAAATTAATGCGTTTTTAGTATGGAGTTATAACGATCTATTAACAAAAATAGCGGGTTGAAGTGCCCGCTATTTCTTTATTCTGTACGATAAGCAAGTGATAAAAATGATTAATTTTATATTTAATGTTTCATCTAATGCCTATGAAGTTCTAATCTTCATAGCGACTGCCAAGATAATCTTCTATACGTTTATTGGTCCAATTGTCAGCTGCTGATAATACATAGTTGTGCAGGATGTAATAAGAGGTTTCGAAATCATTGACATCGGGTTTTGTTGTTTCTCTATTACGATACTCGTTATAATCTGGATCCGTGTTTTGATAATCTTGATAGTCTTCCTCTTCTTCTGCCCAGGTCCTGCCTTCATCAGATTGAAGCCAAATCGCTGTTCTAATAGTAGAGTCCAGCTTATCAAGTTCATCACCGATAATATTTTCAATAACGATTAAATAGGCATCCCAATATATTGAATGTTGAAATCGAACTTGAACGCAGATCTCATCCCAAATATTCTTAAGCCCGGAATCATCTCCGGAAAGCAGATCCTCAGTCATCATCTGCAGCTCCCGAATAACCCTCTTGGTAAGTCTTTTACAAGCGGTTTCAGCCACGCTGGAAATTATCTCATCTCTGTAGTCGACTGGAGCCACCTCCATTCATATCTCTGGAATCAAGACGATTCAAAATATTATGCCTCAATGTTTATATGATGGTCGCTTTAATCTATAAAATCTTTTTATAATACTCTTTCCCAACACTAGCCATAGCCAATAAAGTATTTGGATAATTGATTATTTATCTTTTAGTATGTTGGTTTTTCATCTTGACAAAGGTCAAAATACACCCCGTTTTTATATAACAGTTTTTCAGGCCCTGAAAATTGCATCCCTGTAGAACAAGTTTTTATAGTGCCTGTATATATTAATATCGGCAGATTGCTTTGATTAAATCTTGTTACTGTCCTATTGTCAGTAGCCCATCTTAGAGCTTTATCCTCATTAACCTCGAAGAGTTTCCTGAAGTATACTCCACTATACTGAGGATCACCAAACTTGTCGATAATCATTTCATCATCCGGTACGCTGGCAACACCTTCGTACAGCTTGCCATCCTTGCTGATATAAAAGAGTTGATCAGAATTGAAATTTACATAGGCGCATAGTCTGTAATAGTCTGGTTCCTGAGTCTTAGGAGGAATACACAGATGTTCTAGTCCTTCCTCTTTAATTTGATAAGATCCCAGCAAAAGAAAACTCATTAAGTATGCTGTTGATCTTGCTTTTTCAATGTAATTCCAATCTATCAAATTATCTTTGTGGAAATATCCATTTCGGAGACCTTTAATGTCTTCCAGCACAGCGATGATATGATTTTGAGTTTCTTCATTGATTTCAAACCTGAATAAGTCACGATTCTTATAGAATTTCATAAAAGCGATTAAAGACCCAAGAGTAGTGTCTATTTTGTCATCTGCTATATTAGAATCAGATAAAATGATGTATGGATACTCATCCTTTTTTTTCTTTTTAATCGTTCGGCCTTCATTTTTGTGCAAAGCAATAAGGGCAAGCATTAATTGTTCTATTGCCTTAAAATACCCCATTGCTATGGCTGTAAGGTCTATGTTTTCTGCGGTCTTCATTGAGTCATATAACCATTCCGCCGTGATGAAACTCTGGGCGTAATCTCTTTTTCCAATCAGCGCCTTATAAAACCTGTCATTGAGGTACTGCTCCGAAATAAGGCTAAGTTGGGTGCTATTAATACCTACTAATTCCGAACGCAAAACATTATTATACTGGAAATGTCGAATAGAATAGTCCACAGCGTTCTTAAAGTTAAACAATGCATACGGAGTCAGGGATTTTGTTACACTGAGCCCAAGATATTTTCGCACATCTTTGGTGTACGTCTCTGCAAAACTTTTGAATATATCAAATTCATCTGGACTAAAAAATTGATCAAAGAAGTGTTTCAGAGAATAAAGATGTGTCCCTCTGCTTGGATCGCTTTCATCATTATTATGGTTAAACGCTTCAGCATACGGATATTTACTTACAAGTGAAATATACTTATAATCATCAGCTTTATGATGCTCCATTATTGCCTCAAGAGTATTACTCGGCAGACTATGATTCATCCCAAACCGCTTAAACAAATATAAGATGTTCATAATTCCTTCAGAATGAATAAAAGATAAAATAGGAGCTTCATTGATCTTTTGATTATCAATATGAACAGGCGTGACTTTGATTTGATATTCATCAAGAAGCCCGTAAATGAGATCAGAGAGCATAGCGTCTGAATACCGTTCAACCTCTGTCATAATGAAACTGTATTCTGAGTAATCGTCGCCGCCAATATCGAAGAATGTGGAATTAATTGCGGCATTGATGATGGGATTTATTTCCTCTGTTCTTGAAGAATATGCATTTCTTACGTGTTTAATTCTATTGAGTGCTTTGGTTCGGACTTCTTCATAAATTTGATTATGCATTTGAAGTTTCCTCCTTATCCTTCCTTATATGATTCAAGTGCAGCTGAATGAAATTTAATCATCCGCTCACGCAGCGATTCTGGATATAAGATTTCCGCAGCCCCAGCCTCAAAACGTCGGAAATAGAAAAATATCTGATCTTTAGAACAATTGAAATACAATAATCGACCATTTGGGCAAGCTTCAATCCGCTCATACTTTGGACGACCATAATAAATGCGGTTATAGGATATTACTCCGTAGTCAGTCAATTTTACACAAGTTTCTTCATCATCATTAATCGGATATTGTGGACCGTAAAACTTCATTAATTCAAGATGCTTTCGCACCTCTTCAGACATCGAAACCATTGTTGTACTAAAGTTTAATTGTGTGATGCGGTTTAAGCGATAAGCACGTGCTTCATAATTACCTGAATACTCGTTTTTCTCCTGACATAACAGATAATTAAACATTTCTTCCTGACCGAAAGTTAATTCATAAGGTAACACTTCATGGATTACTTTGCTGTTCCATATTGTGGAGAATGTTATCGGCCGTTTTGCCTGACAAGCCATAACCAGGAATTCATTATTACCTCTAAAAATAATCCTTTCACGTTCAAATAGTGGCTTCTCGCAGTAATTCATAAACATCCTGCAAAAATATTGCGAAACATAATCATCAGTTCCCATAGAACTTATAATTTTGATTATGATGCTTTCTGTCTCGTGGGTTGGCTTAAGTGAGAGCCGAATTGGATTTTTCCCCTTTCGTTTTGGCACCTCCGGCAAGATAATTTTTTTGAGAATAGCTTCAGCAAGAGAGTTTTGCTGTTTCATATTTGAGACATATCTCTCTATGACATCTTGCAAAGATTCATACTTGGTCTGACATTCCGAAACATAGGAATTATAATAGCCCACAATCAGCATACTTAAGAAGCGATTGCGGTTAACAGAGCATCCATCTCTTTTAAAAACTTCAAATAATGTCGCATCGTCATTGAGGGTTCTACCAATCTGATCTGGTACATAGATATTGATTTTCTCTATCTCACTCACTGAAACACCTTCTTAAAAGATCCCCTTTAAGGGGTCGTGAATTGTATGATAATTGAAGTATATACCGTTGATTTCTAAATAAAAAGGGGCTGTCAAACTATATGTCATACCAATTTTTTATTGTAGTCTGTTGATTTATACTTAGATTAGCCAATGAAGTTAAGAATCTAATTTTGTGAGGGGGTATTGTTATGAAGAATAACCTGATGGGACTGGCAAGCAGTTTACCTTCATTAGTACAGAACACACACCTGAATATCAGTTTGCAAGGGTGGCCTGCAGCTGTTGCGGTTATTGCAATCTGCGGTGCTGGTGTAACAGCATACTTTATTAAGGCATCTCACCCTGAGTGGGAATCCTCCCATATGATTTGATTTAATCATAAGTAAAGAAAATTTCTTCTTATATTCAAAACATGGCACTCTCTTCGTTGCTTTTGAGTTGTATGTCCTGTTTTTTATATCTCTCCAGAACTCGGCACCGATACGGATGGATACTTATGCTGATCTTTTCCTAATGACCTCCGAAACTCAGGCCTATTTACTTCTTCAACATATAACAGCAGAATCCTTCCCAAATATACTAAATGCAGGAATCTGTCAGATTAAGGAGAAGTAAATATTATGCCATTTTAATAAGCATGGTGCCTGGGACTGACATATATTTATCACTTGGTATTGGTGATTTACCTTCATAACATTTACTTGGTCAATAAGAACTAGCAAGATCGCGATAAAACTCTGTTTGGAACATCATAAATACGATTAAGGTTGTAAAAATACTGGGGTCAGGTTATTTTTTCGATTTTGTATAATGAAAAACTAATGTGCGCAAAGAAAGCCATTGTATATCCGAAAATGTTTGCCTATTGATTGCAATTAAAGGAGATGAGACTGTGATTAGAGCGCTGTTTAAATTTATTGGATATGTATGCTTTGGTTTCTTTATTGTTATATGGAAATTAGTAAAGAACGCTTCTGGGAAATGATAAAGCAAATATAAGCATTCATAAACAAACGATACAAGATTAGGTTTTAACAAGGGTTAAATGACACGAACATTGAACACAACAGATGTGTAGACTGAGTTATTATCATGGTTTTAGCAAAGCATTATATAAAACAGCAGGGGTGTGTTTTTCATAGAATCACCCCGAAATAAATGCCCATCCTTTTTTGTACCAGTCTAAATTTCTTGGCTGCAATAATTACATATGTATTTCCTGCTTGCAGATTGATATATATGATTTCTTTCCTTAATTTAAAATGGATTATATAGATCAGGAGGTTCAAAATATGAAACTGGAAACATTATTGGAACAGAATCGCAGTAATTACTATAAGATGCTGGTTATTATTGATAATGCCAGGCAGTATGAGAAGATTACTGGGGCTTTGGCACCACAGGGCTGGCAAGCCTTTAATGTGACTGATCATATTTTGGAATTGGTCGAGCGTATCCCTGAGAATGAACGTAAATTGAGGATTGGTAGGGTTTTAAAGGAATGGTTTAAGGAGCTGCCGGATCAGGTCATACTTTATGATACCAGCATACTCTTTTCTCCAGAGCTTGGCAGACTGAATCCGGTAGGAGCTTTTAAATACAAATCACGGGAGAAAGAAATAATTGTTATTATGAACGGTC
>JAAYBX010000022.1 GCA_012729955.1 Clostridiaceae bacterium | reverse complement strand
GATTTTACAATATGATGCATCAGCAGCTGAAGCATTAAAGGCTTTACTTATAAATAATAATATTGAATACGATTTACATATTGAAGATATATTCAGACAGGTCTGTTATGAATTATGGAAGTCATTCGACCTGAACCTTCTGGATGATCCGGTAATACGTGGTAAATATCATGAGCTCTTCAAGGTATATAATTATAAACGTTTTGAAGTATTCCTTGATAAACTTAACAAATCGGATAAACTTGATATTGGAAATTTCAAAAATAAAAGTGCTAATGACATTTCCAATGAATATGAAGATATCTTCAATAATACCCACATATTCGAGGATTACGCCAAAGATGTTCTAAAGGAATGTTCAAAAACGCATATTATTGCTGCAGCAACTAATGGATTGAAGGATACCCAGATTAAAAGACTGAGTCCTGTTAAGGAATATTTATCTTATGTTTTCATATCTGAAGAAATGAGATATGTTAAACCTATGAAGGAATTCTATAATCATATGCTAAATGAGATGAATCTTTCAAACAGGGAATGCCTTTTTATAGGTGATTTATACACGACTGACATAGTTGGTGCAATCAGTGCTGATATGGATGTTTTATGGTATAAGACAAAAGATATTGACAGTGCAAAGTGGTTGGAAGCTTCTACAGAATATAACATGAAAGTACCGGTTATCAGTTCTCTTAATGATATATACCAGTACATTTAATGGAGGTCTAATGAAATTTAAAGCAATTATATTCGACTTGGATGGAACTTTGTTAAACACATTAGAAGACCTTTTTGACAGCATGAATCATGTTCTTGACGCTTACGGACATAGAAATATAACACTTGAACAGGCAAGAAGCTATGTAGGAAACGGAATAGAGAGATTTTTGGAATTATCATTGCCCCAGGGAAAAGACAACAAGGATTTTGTTAAATGCCTCCAACTATTCAAGGCCCACTATTCCATAAATATGGAGAATAAGACAAAACCATATGACGGTGTTATAGAGCTTCTAAAAGAAATTAAGCAAAGAAATTATAAAACTGCAATTGTATCAAACAAGTTTAATGCTGCAGTTAAACAGATGTGCCCGAAATACTTTAACGGATATATCGATGTAGCCATCGGTGAATCAGAAAAAGTCAGGAAGAAACCTGCTCCTGACAGCATATACATGGCCTTAGAACAGCTTGGAGTGGACAAATCACAAGCCTGCTATATTGGCGATTCCGATGTTGATGCGAATACAGCCGGAAATGCAGGAATGGTGTTTGTCGGTGTCTCCTGGGGATTTAGGGACAAAGAGCTTCTATATTCTCTTGGAGCAGTTACTGTAATAGATAGACCTGAACAGCTCTTAGATATAATCTAAGGTCATTTATCAAGATACACTGTAATATCCAGAGCCGCACCTTCAATCGAAGGTATAATATTATCTTTAAATTGTTTTTCCTGACCATTAACAAATATATTGGATATCCGGTTATTATGCTCATTTCCTTTTTGAATGTATTTAATATTATATGTGCATCCTCTGAACAGTTTGGTTATGGAACACTCCTTCCATGAGTTTGGAATGCATGGATTCAGTTTTAATCCTTCCAGTTCAGGAACCAGACCGAAAATGTACTTAACAGTAGACTGAAGAAGCCATCCGTTTGTTCCTGTCCTCCAGGATTGTCCTGGCGTTCCTTTTCTATATCCGTGATATTCCAGATAATAACAGTTAAACATACAGTAAGGCTCCCCTTTTGTCTCATAATAATCATTATCAAAAGGCAGCATCTTCTTTAAATTCTCTTCTACTTTATCATTACGTTTCAGAATGGCATCTGCTGCAAGCTTCCATGCTGCAGGATGAAGATATACTCCTCCGTTATCCTGTACACCACCTGGTTTTTCAGCCATGGAGCCAATGTAATCATACTGTCTTGTATATGCAGGCCTGGATAAAAGTATTCCTTCATCAGACTGCAGAAGCTTCTCTGCCATATCCATGGATTTTATGTGCCTGTTATCTTTATCCAGGCTTGCGAAAACCGCCCAAATCTGAGGGTTAAGGAAAATCTTTCCCTCATCCTGCGTATGGGAACCTAAAGGTATATCATCATCTGTCCTTGCATACAGATAATACTCTCCATCCCAGCCGTACTCATCAATCCTGTCACGCATTATATGGTACTTTTCCATATAGGATTTTTTATCATCTTCATATCCAAGCATCCCTGCTAGTTCGAAAAGCTGTTTTGCTGCTAAGCACCATGCGATGGATAGCCATACAGATACACCTTTACCTTGCAGTCCTGCATAATTTATGCAGTCATTCCAGTCTCCTCCCCATATTCTTACTAATCCATATAGCCCTGTAAAATTATATAGGAAATCCACGCTTCTTTTAATGTGTTCATATACTGAAGCGGCTGCACCGTTATTAAACTTTACCTGCTCATGCAGAAGCTTAGGGTCGCCAAGCTC
>JAAYBX010000191.1 GCA_012729955.1 Clostridiaceae bacterium | reverse complement strand
GTGAAAATCCACATCTTGCCCAGTACGCGATTATACGGCAGGGGAAAGGATTGCCAATAAAAAGAAGAGAACACTTCTCGTACAACCATCTTGCTCCGAATTTCAAAAACAAGACTGCTGAACCTTTTTTAGTCAGAGCGCCATATAACGAGAAAGAGCATAATGAGCCCATAAAGATGAACAAGCATGTAGGCCAGGAGTTTGACTATATTGTACAAGGTGCATTAAAGTTCAAACATGGAGACCATGAAGAAATGCTATATGCAGGAGACTCTGTTTACTACAATTCAGGAGTAGATCACGGTATGATAGCAGCTTTAGGACAGGAATGTGTATTTCTTGCAATTGTAATGAAAGATATTAACAAGGAGCAGGCATGAGGAATATTAATTTAAGATATGTTGATGAGACATATGATGATAACAATGTACTGACAAGCTACAGGCTTAAATATCCAGACAGCTATAATTTCGGATATGATGTGGTTGATGACATAGCGATAAATGATCCGGGCAGAATAGCTCTGGTATGGTGTAATCCGAAAGGCGAAGAAAGAACATATACATTTTCTGATATTAAAAGACTTTCTGACAAGACTGCAAATTACTTAAGGTCTCTTGGAATTAATAAAGGCGATAAGGTAATTGTCATACTTAAGCGTCATTATCAGTTCTGGTATACCTCAGTAGCACTTCATAAACTTGGAGCAGTTATGGTTCCGGTCACTTTTATGATTACAGCACATGATGCCCAGTATAGGATAAATGCTGCTTCAGTAAAAGCTGTCATATGTACAGCTGAAGGTCAGGCTGCCCAAGCTGTGGATGAAGCCATGGACAAATGTCCCAGTCTTGCCATTCGGACCATGGTGTATGGGCACAAAGAAGGATGGGATGATTTCGATAAAGGCGTTGAAGAAGCAGATGAATATCTGGAAAGAGTGGAAACGCATGTAAAAGAACCTCTATTAATGTATTTTTCATCAGGCACTTCAGGATATCCGAAAATGGTTCTGCATAATCATGCATACTCCTTAGCTCATCTTTTAACTGCAAAGCACTGGCACAAAGTGAATCCTGACGGATTGCATCTGACTATTGCTGATACCGGTTGGGGAAAAGCAGTATGGGGTAAGCTATATGGACAGTGGCTGATGGAAGCAGGAGTTTTCGCATTTGATTATGATAAGTTCGATGCAGCGGAAATACTGTCACTTATACCAAAATACAAGATAACTACACTTTGCTGTCCTCCAACGATGTTTAGGTATTTTATTAAGGAAGGATTAGAGAAATTCGATCTTTCGACTCTTACTCATGCTACGACAGCAGGTGAGGCTTTGAATCCTGATGTGTTTGAAACTTGGTACAAAGTAACAGGTTTAAAGCTTATGGAAGGATTCGGACAGACTGAAACCACACTGACTGTATGTAATCTTGTCAACATGGTTCCAAAGCCAGGGTCCATAGGAAAACCATCTCCTCAGTATGAAGTTGACCTTTTGGATTCTGAAGGTAATGTATGTCCAACAGGCGTGACAGGCGAGATATGCATAAATACCAGCACATACCCTGACGGACTCATGGACTGTTATTACCGAAACAAGGAAATGACTGACTGTGCTATTTTTAACGGATATTATCACACAGGAGATACTGCATGGAAAGATGAGGACGGTTATTTATGGTATGTAGGCAGGAATGATGATATTATTAAGTCATCAGGTTACAGAATAGGCCCATTTGAAATAGAAAGCGTTCTAAATAGCCATCCCAAAGTGTTAGAAAGCGCGGTTACTGGAGTTGCAGATGAGATAAGAGGACAGGTTGTAAAAGCAACAGTAGTGCT
>JAAYBX010000190.1 GCA_012729955.1 Clostridiaceae bacterium | reverse complement strand
TAAGCCTTACATTTGAGCAAGGAATGGAATTGATTGAACTGTCAAAAGAAAAGAAGTTACTTCTTGGAGGTGCACCTGACACATTCATGGGTGCAGGAATACAGACATGCAGGAAACTTATTGATGACGGATATATCGGAGACATAGTTGGCGCGACTGCTTTTATGATGAGCAAAGGACACGAATCATGGCATCCAGATCCTGAATTCTATTACAAACCAGGAGGAGGTCCTATGTTTGATATGGGACCATATTATATAACTGCGCTTTTAAATCTTATGGGCGGAGTAAAAACTGTTACAGGAATGAATACGACTGCTTTTAAAGAAAGAGTCATTACAAGCCAACCGAAATATATGCAGAAAATACTGGTTGAAACACCTACTCATGTTTCGGCAATGTTACAGTTCCAAAATGGAGCGATAGCAAGCATTATAACTACTTTTGACTGCAAGAAGAGTGATCTTCCTCTTATTGAAATCTATGGCACAAAAGGAAGTATAAAAGTCCCAGATCCTAACTGCTTCTCAGGTCCGGTATTTTTAGCGACATCAGATGGTACAGGATACAAGGAGATACCGCTTACACATATATATCCTGATAACAGCAGGGGATTAGGACTTGCAGATTTGGCTAAATGCATTATTACTGGAGAAATTCCTAAAGCTGGGTGTCAGCAGACTGGTCATGTTCTGGAAATAATGTGTGCAGTGTTCAAAAGTTTCGAAACGGGAAAATACTATAAGATGAAAACCAGATATAAAAGAGCTGAACCAATGAAAAGAGACTTAATTAAAGGTCAGGTATAAGAAAATAATACATAAAGAATACTCAGTAAAATGAGTATTTTTATTTGTGTTTTATAGTTTTTTAAGCAAGAACAACATTTTCTCTTTGAACTACAAGACAAAGCATTTCGTAAAATGGCTGTTTGCAATCCCATAACATCTGTGAATATAATGCAACTGGTAACCAGATATTCTCTTCAAATAAACCATCTTCTACCAATGCGGATATATTTGCATATCCTTTTGTCTTATCAGCAAGCTCACCTATAATTTGCTGGCACAGATGACCGTTTTTCAACCAATAACTCTGAATATAGTGCCATATTTCTTTTCTGTTATTTATTAAATCATTTGTCTTGCTCTGTAGAGTTTTTCCTAATATGTATGGTCCTTGCTGATGTTCAAAATTTGACCAGTCAAGACATATATGTCCTTTTAAAACTACACCAAGAGGCGAATTCTCCCGAAGATTAATAATACTTCTTGTAAATTCAAGCGTGCTGACGAAATCATCCGTCTTGTTAGGAAGATACTGATAAGGAAATGATCCGCAATCTTCCCAAATAATCGTAACTCTCTTATCGATCATCCGGATAAATTCTAGCTGGTTTCTTACGGATGTCGCATGTAGTCCAAAATATATATGTAAATCAGGATGTTTATCAAGCATGCACCCAGAAATAGTATTGATCCACTTAGTAACAGCTTGCCCTATTAAGAGTCCATCTCTAAATTCATCTTTGGTTTCAGTAAAGGATTGAATGTATATACCGTCTGCATTAAGGCTTGAATAATTATCTTCAAATTCTTTTAGAGCATATTCTGACCATTTGAGAAGGGAATCAGGGTCAGACACATCGAATTTCTTCCCCCAGCCCCATGAATAACCCCAAATAACGGATATATTGTATTCATGAGCATATTCTACTATTTCAGATGCATTAATAGGAGCATAATCATTCCATATTATTATCTGATTTAATCTTAGCTTTGCCATATTATCGATATATTTTCTGTAATCATATATTGTATGTCCCCATGTCCATAACCCACGTGTTTTTACTGATGGTGATGAAGTAACTTCGTATAACGGCATTTTATCTTTAAAAAGTTTTCTAAAATAAGGCTGATGGTCTTCTCTTGGTTTTGCATAAGCGATATAATCGTCAGCAAAGAATGTTGAACAATAGAAAACACTGATATCATCAGAACCAGTAATGATTATTATCTGTTTGTTTTTTGCAAAAGGACTATCAATAACCTTAAAGTAAAAACTGTTATTTTTAATATCATGACAGGAAACAAGATTGTGTATATATTTGTTGTCATCTCTGGTTCCAACAAAAATAAGGTTATCATCAAGAGACAACATACTTTTTTCAGTTACAACACAATATGGCACATATTTCGAAACTGTCGCACTAACAAGCTCAATGGCCTTTTTTTGAACTCCAGTATAATTACCATATATTATTTTCCATCTGTCTTCCCCAAAATCAGCAGTATTCATAAACATCCTCCATTAAAATAGTATAAAACATTTAACACAATTTGAAAACATAATAAAGGCATTAAGGTTTAAGTCCAGTCTGAGTTCGAAAAAGTAATGGTAGATTAACATAAAAAATACACTTGATATGCAGATTTTTTTATGTTATATTTGTAAGGCTGAGTTTTGGAGGTTAGAAAATGAGTGAGACTTTAAAGATAATATTAGGAATTGTGCACATAATTGTTTGTTTGGCTTTGATAGTTGTCGTATTGATGCAGTCAGGAAAATCAGGCGGACTTTCAGGTAGTATCGCAGGCGGAGCAGAAACTTTCTTTGGAAAAGGCAAAGGTAAAGCGATTGATAAAATTCTTTCTAAATATACAGTTTATGTGGCTGCATTTTTTGCAATTACTTCAATCTTCTTATATCTTGTTCTTAAATAAGAGAAGAATATATTGAAAACAAAAGGCTTTAACAGCCTTTTTTATTTTTGCAGAATTTTCTGCAGATCCAATTATATGATTTTCTATGCAACTTTATGTACAATTATAATTCTGTATTGTAAATCTTCTTTACATGCTTTCCGTAAGGTATCATAATTACTGCTAGCATAATCAAGTTTATCAGATTGAATCCTGCAACAATATATCTTTCATCGAATAAATCGCCTAAGCCGCCTGCTAAAAGCTGTCCTATTATAGCACCCATCATTGTAAGCATCTGAAAAATACCGTTGAATCTGGCTCTTATTCCATCTGGGAGATAATTCTGAGTAGACGAAATCCTTATATTATATGAAGTCACTCCGAATATGCCAACCAAAAAATTCATTATCATCATAAGGATAATTGGTGAAAATAGGAAAACCCCAGATAAGATTCCTATTGTGGTATATACGAAAATTGCAATTGTAAATCTTCGCTTTGGAGGATATTTGAATCTATACTGTAAAACACCTCCGATTAATCTTCCCAAAACAGCAAAAGCCATTACATAAGTGTATGTCATTACACCAAAAGTCTCATTATTTTTAAAGTATGGAAGCACAAGCGTTCCATATGATGAATCTGAAAAGGCCATGATAACAAAATATGCAGTAATTGCTGCAAGTCCAGGTTCTTGTTTCAAATACTGTATACCTGTTTTGAAATCATCTTTATACCTTGAGAAATCAAATGTTTTTGTAACCTCACTGTTAATATGCTTTTCCTCAGCTTTAATGTTCGTTTCAAATATCGCAGCAATTAAGAAGGTGACTGCATTAAAAGCAAAAAGAGGAGCAAGGCTATAGTTCTCATAAAAGTATGCAGCTACCGGTACCATTACTGCTGACAGAGGATAGAGAATGCTGGATATCGAATATGCTTTGGAAAAATTCTGTTTTTCCACAACGTTAGGAAAAAAGCTATCAAATGCCACTATATAAGTGCCATCGATTGAACCAATAATAAGTGCTAATACCAATATTAGCATATAATTGAAAAATCCGGAAACAAGTAATCCGAAGATTAAAAGGTATAAAGCTGCGGATATGAAGTCCAAGGTGTATATTATTCGCTTTCTGGAAAATCTATCCAGATAAGGTCCTGCAAGTAATGGCATTACGATCCTTGGCAACGTATATATTACAAGAGTAAGTGAGTATAAAAAAGTAGAATTGGTATAATCAAGTATGAGAAGTCCCAATGCAAATCCGGAAACAGCATTTCCAAGCATGGATACTGCACTGCCTATTGTTAAAATAGTAAAATCTTTTGTCCATAATTTGTGTTCCATAATTACCTCAACGCGTATATATTAACACTCAATTTATATAAGTTCAATTGTTTGATGCTAAAAATCGACTGTCGTGATATAATTACAAAACAAGGAGTATTTATGCGAATATTAGGTATAGATCCTGGTTTTGCTATAATGGGCTATGGGGTCATAGATTATTTTAAAAACAAAATTGAAGTGCTTGAATACGGTGTAATAAGAACTGAAGCAAATACTGAATTCAATAAAAGACTGTTACGGAATTATCAGGGAATTAATGAAATAATATCGATATATAAGCCAGATCATGTATCAATGGAGCAGTTATTCTACAATACAAATCAGAAAACAGTAATTAATGTATGTCAGGCAAGAGGTGTCGCGGTACTTGCAGTTGCACAAAAGGATCTTCCTTTTTTTGAGTATACTCCTCTGCAGATAAAGCAGGCATTATGCGGTTATGGCAGAGCAGACAAAAATCAGGTTCAGCAGATGGTAAGGGTTCTGGCTAATTTAAAAGATATTCCAAAACCTGATGATGCAGCTGATGCATTGGCTGTAGCTATATGCCATGCTAATTCATTCAGGGAAGAAAGGAAGAAACAGGACTTATGTACGAGTATATAAAAGGTGAGATAGTATCAAAAAAACATGATTATGTGGTAGTTGATAATGCAGGAATAGGATACAAGATATTTACTAGTATTAATACCATGTCAAGGCTTCAGACAAATGAGCAGGCTCTTTTACACACATATCTTCATGTAAGAGAAGATATAATGGTTCTATATGGGTTCTATTCAGAAGAGGAACTTTTTCTTTTCAACATGCTGATCAGTATATCAGGTATCGGTCCAAAAGCCGCTTTATCAATATTATCTGTCTTATCTTATCAGGAAGTTGCTACTGCTGTAGTATGCGAAGATGCAGCATCATTATCAAAAGCTCCAGGTATAGGCAAGAAAACGGCAATGAGGATAATATTGGAGCTTAAGGATAAGCTAAAAGGTCTTGATGTTGAAGACATGGAGGTAAAGGAACAGATTGAAGTCAGCGACAAGTATTCTGAAGCTGTAAATGCTTTACTAGTTTTGGGGTATAATACTAAATATGCAAGAGAAGCACTGAACAAGACATACAATGAAAAGGATTCATTGCAGGATATAATTAAAAAAGCTTTAGCAGGGTAGATATAATAAAATCTGAGGAGAATGATAATGGAGGAAGAAAGATTTGTAACTCCGACGTTTATAAAGAATGATCAAAATGAAGCGGGTTTACGTCCTAAAGTTTTCGATGAATATTTCGGGCAGGAAAAAATCAAGCAGAATCTGAAGGTTTTTATTGAAGCTGCAAAATTAAGGCAGGAACCTATCGATCATGTGCTTCTTGCAGGACCTCCAGGGCTTGGCAAAACGACATTAGCAGGGATAATTGCATCAGAAATGGGTGCGAATATAAGGATAACAAGCGGCCCAGCAATTGAAAAAGCTGGTGATCTTGCTGCAATATTAACTAATATTGATGAAAACGATATACTATTCATTGATGAGATACACAGGCTTAACCGTTCAGTTGAAGAAATTCTTTACCCTGCTATGGAAGATTTCGCTCTTGATATAATAATTGGAAAAGGCCCGAGTGCAAAAACCATCAGACTTGATTTGAATAGATTTACTCTTATTGGGGCTACTACAAAAACAGGCATGCTTTCTTCGCCGTTACGAGACAGATTCGGAGTATCATGCAGACTGGAAATGTACTCTGCAGATGAGTTAAGTATGATTGTAAAAAGAAGTTCTAAAATTCTAGGGATTAATATTAATGAATACGGAGCAAATGAAATAGCGTCAAGATCCAGAGGTACACCGAGAATAGCAAACAGGCTTTTAAGAAGGATAAGAGATTTTGCTCAAGTTGAAGGAGTAGATGTAATTACAAGTGAAATTGCTGATTATGGACTTCTAAAACTTGAAATAGACAAAATTGGATTGGATAATATAGACAGAGCAATTCTTAAAACAATAATTATAAAATTTAATGGCGGGCCAGTTGGTCTTGAAACACTTGCTGCATCTATAAATGAGGAAAAAGATACTATAGAGGACGTGTATGAACCCTATCTGCTGCAACTGGGCTTTTTACAGAAAACACCGAAAGGACGATGTGTTACAATACATGCATATGAGCATCTGAATATTCCATATGAAAACAAATAATATTCTCTTACATACATGCTGTGCTCCTTGTCTTGTTTATGTCCATGAAAAGCTCGATGAGATGAATGTTAGTTTTGATACATATTTTTATAATCCTAATATTCATCCAATAAAAGAGCATGCTAAAAGGCTTTCTACACTTAGAGATTACACATCTATGTATAATCTGTCTCTTATTGAAAATGATGAATTTCTTCAAGAAAAATGGGAAAATGGTTTTAAATGTGAAGACTGCTACAAAATCAGGCTGGATAAGGCAGCACAATATGCGAAACTTAACGATTATAAAGCTTTTTCGACGACATTACTCGTAAGTATATATCAGAATCATGACCTAATAATAAATATATGCAACGAACTTGAGATAAAATATGATATTGAATTTATGTATCATGATTTTCGAGAAGGTTACCGAAAGGGACAAAATAAAGCAAGAGAGCTTGGTTTGTACAGACAGAAGTACTGCGGATGCATTAATTCATATAATTCTTCAAATTTCAAAGAAAAAATTAATTGGGATTAATGAGGTTAGAAAGAAGGAGACATGAATTTATTTGACAAGAAAAAAATATATCTTTTCGATGGTTCCAAAGGATACATGCTGCAAAAATATGGTCTGCAAAAAGGAGAGTTGGCTGAAGCATATAACATAACTCATCCTGATATAGTCAAACGTATATATAACGAATACTGCGATGCAGGAAGTGATATAATTCAGACCAATACACTATGTTCAAACAGGCATGTTCTTAAGCGGCATAATCTTGAAAACAAACATGATGAAATTAACTATCAAGCTGTTAATCTTGCAAAAGAAGCAGTTAACGGCAGAAAAATACTTATAGCGGCATCAATAGGACCTATAGGTGAGCTCCTTCAGCCTTTCGGGCCATTAACATATGAATCTGCTTATAATCTTTTCAAAGACCAGATATATGCATGCAGAAATGCGGATATCATTAACTTTGAAACTTTCACCGATTTGAAAGAGATGAGGATTGCTTATCTTGCGAACAAGGAGACTGTAAATCTGCCTGTCATATGCAATATGACTTATGAAAAGAATAACATGACTCTTATGGGGCATTCGCCGAAAGTCTGTTCTGGTGTCCTTAAAAAAATAGGTGCTGATGTTGTTGGTGTAAATTGTTCGAATGGGCCGGATAAAATGGGGCAGATACTGAAAGAAATCGCTGTATTTGAGGATTTCGTATGTGTCAAACCAAACGCCGGAGTTCCACGCTTTGTTGATGGAATCGCTTATTATGATCAAAAAAAATTTGAATTTTGCAGTTACAGCGATAGTTTGTTGCAATTCAATATAGGGATAACAGGTGGATGCTGCGGTACTACGCCTGAGTATATAAAATCGATGAATTATATCAAGGACAAAACCAGAAGTATTACTATACCTGCTAATAAAAAAAATTATATCTTTTCTCAGTACGCATATGTTGATATTGACAGTCCATATAAAGCAGTTAATTTTAATATTCGTAATGAGGATATTCATGACAATATTGATAATGCTTATGATATTAATGAAGAGGAATGTGATATTTATAAAATCAAATATGCGGGAAAGGATAAAGATTTTATCTTTGAGCTGATTGGACAGCTGCAGGATGTCTTAAAAAAGCCTTTAATTTTCGATATAGATAATGATTCTTGTCTAAATAGTGCTCTAAGGTCATATTGCGGAATCGCAGCGGTCACTTCCTCATCATTGAATTCATATGGTGCAGTTAAGATATCATTATAAGGTTTCTTTATATTCAGAGAGAGTGAAATGGAAAACAGATCCAGATATTCCATCACTGTCAACCCAAATGCCTTCATTCATCCTTTTCAGAGTCTCCCGTGCGATTGATAATCCTAGACCTGATCCTAAACCTGAACGTGATTTATCCGACTTATAGAACCTGTCAAATACATACGGGATATCCTCTTTTGAAATCCCGCTTCCATAATCCTGAACAGAAATGATATATTTGCTATCTTCCTTAATGATATCTATTTTAATTTCTATAACTTGCTTTGTTGAAGACTGTGAAAATTTTATTGCATTATCAATAAGTATAGTGAGTATCTGTTCTATACGGTCTGAATTACCATAAACAAAAACAGGTTTGTACGGATGCATGAAATCAATCTTTACTTTATAGTCTTGGCTTGCGTAAAGATACTTTTCAGCTTTATCAAGTATAATATCTGTAAGGTCTACTTTTCCCATTGCAAATGCCTCATCTGATGACTGAAGGCGAGAAAGGGTAAGCAGATCATTTATAAGCCTGTTTAGACGATGAAGTTCATTTGACATAATCGCATAATATTTTGTGATTTTATCGGGATCAGTAACTATACCATCTTTTAATGGAGCCAGCAATCCCATAACTCCTGTCAGAGGGGTTTTAAGTTCATGAGATACATTTGCGACATAATCTCTTCTTGTCTGTTCCAGCCGTACTTCCTTTGTTATATCGCTGAAAATTCCCATTGCACCAATTAAAACATTATTAACTTTTAACGGATTTATAACACATAAAATCATGTTTCCTTCAAATTCATAGGTATTCTCAATATCTTTTTGTGTTGATAAGCACTGTTTAAAGTCATTCCAGACAGCTTCAACAGGGATAATGTTAAATTTCTCGTTTTTATCTATTATTGAATTAAAAAGTTTTGGAATTGCAGGATTAATAATTATTGGACAAAGAGAGTCGTCAACAACCAAAATACCTTCATTCATGGAATTTAAAACTCCTTGAAGAACATTTGTCTCACGGGTAAGGCTGGATATTGTTTTGTTTAATTGCGAAGACAGATGGTTCATTGTTAAGGATAATTGACCAATTTCTGCTGGATATGATTCATTTGCCCTTACGGAAAAATCACCTTTACCAAATGCAATAGCTACATCCCTTATTTCAACAAGAGGTTTTGTAATACTTTTAGAAATTTTATAAACAGGATACAGCATCAGTAATGCAACTCCTATCATAGTCAATATAAGTGTTTTATTGATAGTGATCAGCTCATCAGAATAATCATCTATGAATTTGCATATTGTCAGTACAGCTTCTACACTTCCATACTCTGAGAAGATCGGTCTCATAATTATAATCATATCTGAATTAAATTCATTATCTGTATTCTCTAAAGTGACATATTGACCAGTGAGGACTCTTCGCACATACTGTGAAAGATTCTGCTTATAGAATCTGTCCATATCAGATTTGACTATTGCCTGGTTTCCTTTTTGAATAGATGGAGCATAAGAATACACTTCTACATTTAGCTTATCGGATATAACTACATAGCTTCTTAATATAGTCGATTCTGCTTGAAATACTTTGTCAAAAAACTGTTCAAGCTGATCTTTGGTCATCCATTCATCTGGAATTAGCGATGCAAGCATATCAGTTTCTTCTTTTAACCGCTCAAGCTGATAATTAACGAATATTTTTTCAGATGCAACTGTGTAAATTACTGTGGTAATGATTAATGAAATAATTAGTATTGCTAATACCAGAAGTACAATTTTAATAAAAAAAGGCCTGTTAAGAATCTTATTCATCATTGCATTCAAACTTGTATCCGACTCCATAAATAGTCTGTATGCATTTTTGTATATTTATAGGCAGTTTTGCACGTATACGCTTAATATGAGTATCAACTGTCCTTGAATCACCAGAATATTCATAGCCCCAGATTATATTCATAATCTGTTCTCTTGTATAGACAATCTTGGGATTTGACAGCAGCAGATATAGAACTTCAACTTCTTTTGGTGTAGCATGTGTCGGCTGGTCATCAATTAGTATTGAATACCTTGTAATATCAACACTAAGCTGTTTAAAGGAAACTTTTCCGGAAAATCCTTTATTAGTCGAGTTTCTAACGCGATTCATTATTGCTTTAATCCTGGCTATAACCTCCATTGAGCTGAAAGGTTTTGAAATATAATCATCTGCACCAAGATCAAAACCCAAAAGACGGTCAACTTCCTCAGATTTTGCAGTCAGTAAAATTATTGGGATAGTGCTGTCTATCCTTATCCTTCTGCATACTTCCATACCATCTATATGCGGCATCATTATGTCAAGGACAATAATATCAAAATCGCCTTGTTGATATTTGTTTAAACATTCCTGTCCGTTGAAAGCAGATTCGTGCATTATCCCATACTTATCGAAATATACGCTTAAAGCTTCATGGACTATCGGATCGTCGTCACAGATCAAAACATGTATATCCATTAAAATCGCCTCTTATAAAATTATAACAAATATAGTATGTATATTCAAACATCAATGATGATTATTAACGATTATTAAATATTTAAATTATATGATCAGAATATAAATAAACAGATTCTTATGGAATTAATAAACTTAAGTGTTATAATATTTTGAAGAAGGAAAGGCAGGAGAGGCATTTGAAGATTTATAACTTTGATAAAATAATCGACAGGCATAATACTAATTCGCTAAAATATGATTATTTTAAAGATTTCGGATATACAGAGGATCATATCCCATTATGGGTAGCAGATATGGATTTTTCTGTTATAGAGGAAATTAAGAATGCGATATACAAAATAAATGCAGTCGGAGTTTATGGATATACCGGTATTACAGATAATTACTACAGAACCATTGCAGAATGGATGTATAAACGGCACAATTTCAAGGTCGAGAAAGAATGGCACAGTATAACACCAGGGGTGGTGTATGCATTGAGCGCAGCAGTGTGTGCGTTTACAAAGCAGGGTGAAAGCGTGATAATACAGACGCCTGTATATTCACCTTTCTATAAAGTAATAAATAATAACGGGCGTAAACTGGTAAAAAATCCATTAGTTTATGAGAATGGGAACTATTCGGTAGATTATACGGATTTTGAAAATAAGATTGTAGAAAATAACGTAAAATTGTTCATATTATGCAATCCTCATAATCCTGTCGGAAAAGTGTTCACTAAAGAGGAGCTGATAAGGATTTGCCACATCTGCTGCAAACATAAAGTAATTATTGCGAGTGATGAGATACATCAAGATTTTATACATGAGCCATATAAACACACTGTTATTGCGAATCTAAATGAAAAGTTTGAGCAATGCTGTGTAATATGCACTGCACCAAGCAAGACATTCAACATAGCTGGTCTTAAGGTATCTAATGTGTTTATACCTAATCCTGATTTAAAGAAGATTTATGATGAAGAATTAATTAGAAGAGGTCCAAGTTCCGTCAATACTTTAGGAATAGCCGCATGTATCGCTGCATATAAATATGGAGAACCATGGCTGAACCAGTTAAAACAGTATTTAAAGGGAAATTTAGATTATGTCTCTTCATTCATAAATGATTATCTTCCGAAGATCAAACTGGTTAATCCGCAAGGCACTTATCTTATATGGGTAGATTGTAAACAGATGGGGCTGGAGAATAAAAAGCTGAATTCCTTTTTTAAGGATGATGCAAAATTATGGTTAAATCCTGGAGATGTATTCGGTCCTGAAGGAGAGGGTTTTCAAAGGATTAATATTGCTACCAGCAGAAGCATTCTTGAAAAAGCAATGAACAGATTAAAAACAGCTTATGATGTACTATTTTATGAAAAACTGGAAAACAATCAAGATGAAACTCTAATTTAAAATCTTGACAATCAAGTTCAATGATTTTATTATAAATTAAAATATTAAGGGGATAGAGAAATGTTGGACATTAATCGTATCAGGAATAACAGGGAAGAAGTAGAGAAAGCCCTCCTTAAGAAGAATTATAAAGCGGATTTTACTGAGCTTTTGAATATGGATTCATTACGCAGAAGCAGAATATTCGAAGTAGAGCAGATGAAAGCCAAAAAAAATGTTGTTTCAGCTGATATTCCCAATATGAAAAAACAGGGTATGGATGTGACAGATCTTCTTGAACAGATGAAAATGCTTTCATCATCAATATCCGAATTAGAGAAAGACATTACTTTGCTGGAAGTCCAGATAAAAGAAATAATGGATTACATTCCTAATACTCCTGCTGAGGATGTTGTTGCAGGCGATGAGACCCAGAATATGCCTGTCAGATATCACGGGACCAAACCGCAATTTGATTTCGATACAAAAGATCATGTTACTTTATGTGATGCTCTTGGAATAATAGACTACAAACGCGGAGTTAAGCTTAGCGGCAATGGATACTGGATATATAGAAATGAAGGAGCATTACTGGAATGGGCACTCTTAAATTACTTCATAACAGAACATATTAAAGACGGATATGAGTTTATCCTACCGCCACACATACTTAATCAGGAATGCGGATATACAGCTGGCCAGTTTCCAAAATTCTCAGAAGATGTATATAAACTGACTGAAAACGATCAATTTCTACTTCCTACAGCAGAAACAGCACTGATAAACCTGCATAGGAATGAGGTTTTGAAAGAAGAGGATCTGCCCAAAAAATACTTTGCTTATACGCCATGTTACAGGAAGGAAGCTGGCAGTTACAGAGCGGAAGAAAGAGGTATGATTAGAGGGCATCAATTCAATAAAGTTGAAATGTTCCAGTATACTCTCCCTGAAAAGAGCGAAGAAGCTCTTATGGAGATGGTCTCCAAAGCAGAAAAACTTATGAATGGATTAGGTCTTCATTTCAGGCTTAGCAAACTAGCTGCTGCAGACTGTTCCTTTGCAATGGGTAAGACATATGACATTGAAGTCTGGATACCTAGCATGGGTATATATAAAGAAGTCAGCTCTGCATCAAATGCGTATGATTTCCAAGCTATCAGGGGAGCAATGAGATTTAAAAGGACTGTAACCGGAAAAAATGAATATCTTCATACGCTGAATGCTTCAGGACTTGCCACATCAAGAGTATTTCCTGCAATAATCGAGCAGAATCAGAATAGAGACGGATCTGTAACAGTTCCTGAAGTTCTAAAAAAATGGATTGGTAAGGATAAAATATCGATATAATGGAATACTTCAGTGAAAAAACAAATTTTTTTAAACATCACAAACCTTCAGATCTGCTTTTAAAATATGGCTCACCTCTGTATGTATACAATGAAAGCATATTGAGAGAAAGAGCAAAGCAGATAAGACAATTAGTCGATATGCCTAATTTTGAAGTTTCATATTCAATTAAAGCAAATTCCAATCTGTACATATTGAAGATATTAAAAGAAGAAGGGCTTCATGCAGATGCTATGAGCGATGGAGAGATTTTCGTACTTGAGAAATCAGGTTATGATAAAGACCATATATTTTTCGTATGCAATAACGTATCTGCAGAAGAAATGAAGTATGCTGTTGACAGAGGAATTATGGTGAGCATTGATTCACTGTCTCAACTAAGGCTGTATGGTGAAAACTTCCCGAACAGTAAAGTGTCAGTAAGGCTCAATCCCGGTATAGGAGCAGGGCATCACCAGAAAGTCGTTACTGGTGGAAAGACTACTAAATTTGGCATTAATCTGGATAAAATAACTGAGATTATAGAAATCTCAAAAAAATATAATTTGAAGATTGCAGGCATAAACCAGCATATCGGATCTTTATTCATGTCATCTACCGAATATTTAAGAGGAGTTAATGAATTATTACAGACAGCATTGATTTTCAAAGATATCGAGTTTATTGATTTCGGTGGTGGATTTGGAATTCCATATAAAAAGCAGGAAGGTCAGCAACCGCTGGAACTTGTACAGTTTGGAAAAGACCTCAAGCTTATTTTATCCAAATGGCAGCAAGATAACAGTAGAAATATAATATTCAGATGCGAGCCAGGGAGATTTGTTGTTGCAGAATCAGCTATACTTCTTGGCAGAGTATATGCTAAGAAGAGTAATTATAACAAGATATTCATAGGCACTGATCTTGGTTTTTCTGTACTTATAAGACCTGCAATGTATGGTTCTCACCATGATATTGAAGTGTATAGGCAAAACAAACTGGTTAAAGAAAAACCTTTTGAATCCGTCAATATCACCGGCAATATATGTGAAAGCGGGGATATATTAGTTGAGGAGAGAGAACTCCCTGTAATAATGGAAGAAGATATAATCGGGGTGATGGATGCTGGAGCATATGGATATTCAATGAGTTCAAACTATAACAACAGGATGCGTCCTGCAGAAGTACTCATAAAGTGCGATGGCAGTTTGAAGCTTATTCGAAAAAGAGATACTTATGAGGATCTCTTAAGAGGTTTCTGATAACAGGTAGAAATAAGTATTAAGATGGAATATAATGAATGTATTCCATTTTTTTTGAGGTGAGAAATGAATACAATGATAAAAAATGCGGATATTCTAACAATGGATGATGATTTTTCAATTTTGAAGAATCAGGTTATCTGCATAGAGGAAGATAAAATAGTGTATATAGGTGAGGATGAACCTTTCTTCTTTCTGCCTAATAGGATTATTAATGCTAAAAATAAAATAGTCATGCCTGGTCTGATAAATTCTCATACTCACTGCGCCATGACGCTGATGAGGAACAGGTCAAATGATCTTCCATTAGAAAGATGGCTGCAAGAAGGGATCTTTCCTATAGAAGCTAATCTTACATATAGGGATGTATATTGTGGAGCTATGTTGGGAATTGCGGAGATGATAAAAAGCGGAACTACGGCATATCTTGACATGTATTACATTCACGAAGCTTCATTAGAAGCAATTGCAAATACAGGTATCAGAGCAAATCTTTCATATGGCGTGTCCACATCAAGCAGAGTTAAAGAGCTTGGTAAACAGGGAGCTGAAAAATACTGTAAAAATTTCTTACTAAGTAATAAAAAAGCTATGAAAGGAAGAGTAAATACTTCGGTGGAAATACATTCAGTGTACCTTGTTGATGAACCGGAATTAGTATTGAGTTCTCAGATGGCTAAAGAAACAGATACTCTTATACACATTCACTTGCATGAAACACAAAGTGAAGTAGAAAACTGTATTAAAAGATATGGTATGACTCCTTTACAGGTATGTGCTAAAACCGGAATCCTAAACAATAAGGTAACTGCTGCACATACTGTCCATGTTAACGATGAAGATATGTTATTAATGAAGGAAAAGAAAGTCATACCTGTACATAATCCATCAAGCAATATGCTTCTTGGCAGCGGTTTTGCAGATATACCGAAAATGATTGAACTTGGCATTAAACCTGCACTTGGAACGGATGGCGCAGCTAGTAACAATACATTAGATATGTTTAAGGAAATGCATCTTGCTTCATTAATACATAAAGGGTATAAAATGGACAGCTCAGCAATAAATGCCCAGCAGGTTCTGTGTATGGCTACCTCTAGTGGAGCAAAAGCATTAGGTTTTGATGACTGTGGAATTATTAAAACAGGAATGAAAGCAGACATTACAATAGTAAATACTGATAGTTTAAATATGACACCGTTTTACGATCCGGTATCAGCTCTTGTTTATTCTGCAAGAGCTGCTGATGTTGATACGGTTCTAGTTAATGGTGAAATTTTGATGAAGGATAAACAACTGACTACAATAGATGAAGAAAAAGTAAAATTCGATGCTGCAAAGTCCGCTGCAAGACTCTACAGCACAAATTAATAATTTATAAATTACTCTTGCTTATTAAACAGACTAGAGTTAGAATATCAAAAAGATATCAAGACTATTGTTTTGAGGAAAGAAGATAAAATGCAGCTATTAGTGATAATACTGAATAAAACCGAATATCTGAGCCAGATGCTGAACTGTATGCTGGAGAGGAATATCTGCGGTGCGACAGTACTGGATTCAACAGGTATGATAAAAGTAATTAGTGAACAATCTATAGAACCACCTTCAATTTTCGGTTCATTAAGAGAATTTATAAATCCCTCAAGGGAAAGCAGTAAGACTGTTTTCATGGTTCTTCCAGATGAGAAGATAGAGATAGCAAAAAGTGTGGTAAAAGAAATAACCGGAGGATTTGACAAACCCAATACTGGTATAATGTTCACGATTCCCATTTCTTACGCGGAAGGGATAAAGATGGTATAGACATATGAACATACTACTAAGCCTTTGTCTTGCCATGCTGGCAGGACTGTTAATGACGCGATTGGTAAAAATATTCGGTCTTCCTAACGTTACTGGATACATTATTGCAGGACTGCTTATAGGGCCTTTCTGCTTCAAATTGATTCCGGAAGAATTTTTAGATGGATTTGCAATAATAACTACATCCGCGCTTGGGTTCATTGCATTCTCAATAGGAGGCGAATTCAAGATTGAGCATATAAAGCAACTTGGCAGGAGGATTATAACTATTACTGTAGTACAGGCTCTTATGACAGTGCTTGTAGTTGATATCATGCTTTTAATTGCAGGAATTTTCATTCCTGGATTCGATACACCGCTGGTAATTACTCTCGGTGCAATAGCTACTGCTACAGCACCAGCTGCAACATTGATGGTAGTAAGGCAGTATAAAGCAAATGGAATTGTAACAAGGACACTATTACCTGTAGTTGCAGGTGATGATGCTTTAGGACTGATAATATTCTCAATATCACTTGCAATTGCAAAGTCCTTAGCAATGCATGAAGCATTAACATTCAAATCAGCAGTATTAATGCCATTATGGGAAATAGTATTGTCATTAGCTGTCGGAGCAGCCTTGGGCTTTATACTTTCACTCTCCATGAGATGGTTCAAATCCAGAGCTAACAGGATCATCCTGATTGTAGCACTAGTTATCGGAGGTGTCGCATTAAGCCAGCTGCTTGGATTATCTTCTTTGCTTACATGTATGATGATAGGAGCTATGTACGCTAATATGTGTACAGAAATCGAACCTGTTATGGAAGCATATGAAAGATGGACACCACCTGTATTTCTTCTTTTCTTTGTTATTTCAGGTGCTGAGTTGAATATAGGGATGATAATAACTGTTGGAGCGGTTGGTATACTTTATCTTATCTCCCGATCGATAGGCAAATATGCCGGAGCATATCTTGGTTCAGTTATATCAAAAGCAGATCCAAATGTAAGAAAGTATCTTGGACTTGCATTGCTACCGCAAGCAGGTGTAGCTGTTGGAATGGCCCAGATTGTTATGACAGAACTTCCGGCATATGGTGAAGCTATTAGAACAATAGTATTATGCGCGACTCTTGTGTATGAGCTTGTCGGTCCAGTTATAACAAAAATTGCACTTACAAAAGCAGGCGAGATACCTGTACAGCTAAAACCTCAAAAGAAATCAAAATAGTATAATGAGGTAATTAGCCTATATCATGTAGGAATTTTGGAATTACATATTTAGTTGAAAAATTTAATACACAAAAAAAAGAACCATAATGGTTTCTTTTTTTTATACATATGGTAGAATCAAGACAGAAGGAGATAAAAAAATGCAGCATGAGATAACCACAAAAAAAAGGCTTCTTAATCCTGAT
Organism: Clostridiaceae bacterium; assembly: GCA_012729955.1. Taxonomy (GTDB): domain Bacteria; phylum Bacillota; class Clostridia; order DUPQ01; family DUPQ01; genus DUPQ01. The sequence goes on along the minus strand of JAAYBX010000190.1, from coordinate 6,826 downwards.
GGAACATTAAGCGAACCGGGTTATTCAAAGAAGCTTATATTAGATTATGACAGAAAGGACATCAAAGCTAACTCTCTAAGAATAAAAGAATGGGATTATTACCTTATAGCCAATGATAAATTCGCTCTTGCTCTTACTATAGCAGATAATTCATATATGGGGCTTGATTCGGTTTCATTTCTGGATTTTGAAAGTAAATGGCATCATACTAAATCATACATGTCCTTTATGACAAAAGGGAAGAAACAGTTACCTGATAATTCTAGTTATGGTGATGTAATAAGCAATGGAAAAGGATATAGCCTTAAGTTTTTAAATGATGGCAAAAAAAGAGTACTTTATGCAAATCTGAATAATTTTATGACGGATGTGAAATTGGTCGCAATGGTTGAGCTTACTGATGAACCTAAGGAAACAATGGTAATTGCAACTCCATATAAAGAAGATAAAAAGGCATTTTATTACAATCAGAAAATAAACTGCATAAAAGCATCAGGTTATGTGGAATTCAACAAAACTAGATACGAGTTCGCAAAAACTGATTCCTGCGCCGTTTTGGATTGGGGAAGGGGAGTCTGGACTTATAAAAATACATGGTACTGGGGCTCAGCATCAGGATATATTAATGAGATACCTTTCGGATTCAACATCGGATATGGATTTGGTGATGTATCTCATGCTTCAGAAAACATGGTTATATATAATGGTAAAGCACATAAACTGGATATAGTCGAGTTTATTATTCCTGTTAAAAACGGGAAAGATGATTTCTTATCCCCATGGAAATTCACTAGTAACGATAAGCGTTTTGAAATGGATTTTATGCCTATTCTTGATAGAGCATCATGTACTTCACTAGGAGTTATAAAAAGCGACCAGCATCAAGTTTTCGGAAGGTTTTCAGGATTTGTTATACTGGATAATAATGAGAAAGTTGTAATCAAGGATTTTCTTGGTTTTGCTGAAAAAGTATTTAATAAATGGTAGAATAATAACATTATAGGAGGATGGGTATGTTTAACACTGAAAAGGCATATAAACAGGCAAAAGAGTATTACAAACGTTATGGAATCGATACTGAAAAAGCAATAAAATTATGTGATAACGTTCCAATATCAATACATTGCTGGCAGGGAGATGATGTTGGCGGATTCGAAAAGAGTTCAAAAGATCTGACTGGAGGAATTCAAGTTACAGGAAACTATATAGGCAAAGCAAGAACTGCTGACGAGTTACGCGCTGATTTGGATTTTGCAATGAAATATATACCAGGAGTTAAGAAAGTTAACCTTCATGCAAATTATCAGGAATCTGATAAGTTTGTTGACAGAGATGAAATCCGACCTGAACATTTTAAGAAATGGGCTGACTGGGCTGTTGAAAGGAATATTGGACTGGATTTTAATCCGACATATTTCTCACATCCAAAAAGCGATAATGGAACATTGTCTGCAGCAGATGATAAGGTAAGGGATTTCTGGGTAAAACATGGTATAGCTTGCAGAAAGATAGGCCAGTATTTTCATGAAAGAACTGGTAAAATCTGCGTTATTAACCACTGGACTTCAGATGGTTCAAAAGAAATACCACAGGATACCTTATCACCCAGATTAAGACTAAAAGACAGTTATGACAGGATATTTAAAGAGACTTCTGATGTTAAAGGCGTTGTCGATGGTATAGAAAGTAAATTATTCGGAATAGGTCTAGAAAGTTATACAACAGGCAGTTTTGAATTCTGTATAGGTTATGTCATGAACAAGAAGAAGGATCATATAATACTTACTCTTGATACCGGACACTATCATCCTACTGAGGTAGTATCTGCAAAATTATCAGGAATATTTACATTCCAAAAATCATTGCTTCTTCATGTCAGCAGGCCTGTAAGATGGGATTCTGACCATGTAGTATCATTTGATGACGAGACAAAAGCTATATTTGAAGAGCTAGTAAAGATGAACAAACTGAAAAATACTTATGTTGCTACTGATTATTTTGATGCTTCCATAAACAGAGTAATGGCTTGGGCAGTAGGTCTTAGAAATACTAGAAAAGCTATACTGGCAGCTCTCTTGCAACCTAATGAGATGCTTATGGATGCAGAAGGGAAAAATGACCATAGTACAAGATTGGCACTTAAAGAAGAATTCAAATCTGCACCATTTGGGTTTGTATGGGATTACTATTGTGAGAAAACAGGTGCTAAAGCAGGACTTGACTGGATTAACGATATCAAGCAGTATGAGTACAATGTCCTGTCAAAAAGGTAATAGTATAGCAAGATAATTAAATATTAAACAATGAACTGCTAAAATAGTAAAATTAAAGAATGCAAAATAAACAAAAAAACCGGTTAACCGGTTTTTGTGTTTATATAAGTATTATTTGCTATCTGTTATCCTTATCCTCAATAAAACGTAACCTGAACATTTCCTGTTCACTTAAGAATGAATCAGAAAAAGGAGAGAATGTGAAAGAGAATTTGTTTGGATTTGTATAGAGCAGATATTTGTCTTCTGGTCTTGGACCACATGAATTAGAGCCAAGTCCAGTATGTTTGTAATCAATATTAATGTTAATACAATCATTCTTCTTAAGCTCATATTGGTGATTTGCTTTTGCCATCTGGTGAGCATCATAATATGATGCGCTAAAATTGAATGTATTCAAACCACCAAAGAATAGACCTTGACCCAATACATTTTTAAAGCTTACCCATCTTGTGTCCATCTTGTTTCCATTCTCCTGAGGTTTCTCATAATTTTCTTGTAAATCATCGATAAGGCCTTCATAAATTCCTAAAATAGTACTGCTGTTCATATCTTCATAGCTTTCATGAAAACCTTTTCCGAACCATCTGACATATTCGTATTCCATAGGTATCTGCATGGTTAAACCGAATCTGGGAAGATATAGGTAATCCCATGTGCCATTAATATTTCTATATTTGATAAAATCATTCAAAGGCTCATAACCAGTTTTTACAGTGACCTGCCCATTGGAATATATGCAGTATTCTGTCGTCGTTTTTAATACAGGTTTTTTTGTTGTAGCCCCAAAAACGGACACTACTAAGAAAACGACCTTTTTTGCGAAATAACTGAATGAATAGGTTTCGACTCTTTTTAAAAGCCTGTCTAAACCATATTCCTCCCATTTCTTTGCTATATTGACATCGTTGTCTGTTGGAGCCCTAAAGAAATTTTCCTTTGTTCCTGATTCAAGAAGCATTTCATTTCCATTGAAATAGTAAGAATTTAAATTACCGAAAATCTTTGAAAAAGATGCCTTAAAATTCTCCCCAAAAACAATGTATTCCGTTTTTGTTTCTATATAGGATAAATCATTTCTTTCTAGAGGTTTTCTGTATTCGAATTTTTCATCAAGGATTATCTGTGATCTTGTCACTTCAAATCCTTTTTCAGCATAAGGAGTACTTTCATTGTACTCAAAGAAAAATGTCAACTGAATATCTCCAAATAAGTTTGCATCAAAATCCAATTGATATGTTTTTGATTCCTGAGCAGCTATATTCAGGCTTGGGATGTTTCCTGTTTTTAAGACTTCACCACTTTTTGTAAGCTCGTAATATACAGCAATGTTGGATGTATCAGCAAAATCCTGCATATTTTTAAATGTAACTGTATTTGCATGTTTATCAAATTGTTTTACTTTAACTGGCTCATATATTTTCTTAAGTTCGATTAAACATGCTTTTGGTATCCGGTCAGCAGTGTTGTAAGCATCAAGACAGAAATTTTTATCATTTGGATAATCGTCAAAATCACCTCCATATGAGATAAAGGGAACCATATCCTCAGTATATGATAAAAGACCATGATCAGCCCATTCCCAGACGCAGCCACCCATTAGTCGGGGATATTTATATATAATATCCCAATAATCAGATAATCCGCCTGGCCCGCATCCCATTCCGTGAGCATATTCACAGAGGAAGAAAGGTCTTTTATCAGGTGTGGCTCCTGCTTTCTCAAGTTTTTCGTGATTTGTATACATCTCTGAAATAACATCAACTGATTCATCAATTAAGGCTCGTTCATAATGGATAGGGCGATCATCAACACTTCTAATGTATTCCATCATTGCTTTATGATTGCTTCCGAATCTGCATTCATTGCCTAATGACCACATTATGATGCAGGGATGGTTTTTATCTCTTTGCACCATTCTTTGAGCTCTGCTTACAAAATGAGGTGTCCATTCTGGCTTATCAGACAAATCATATTCGGGATCATTATAATAGAATCCATGAGTTTCCAAGTCAGCTTCATCAATAACATATATCCCATATTCATCACAAAGAGAATAAAGATACGGATCATTCGGATAGTGTGAAGTGCGAATTGCATTTATATTATGCCTTTTCATCATAACTATATCATTCTCCATAACTTCACGCGAAATGGCATGCCCTGTAAGAGCATATGTATCATGTCTATTGGTACCCTTAATCTTCACAGGTGTATTATTTACCATGAAAACACCATCAATAATTGACACTGTTTTAAATCCGACTTTACAAGTACGTATATCAGTAACAGCTCCTTTTGGGTCTTTCAATTGAAGTATAAGAGTGTAAAGATTAGGAGTCTCGCTAGTCCAGGGCAGAACTCCTTCAATATGTATATCAATAAAAGGATTTACAGTAGATTTACTGAAAATAAGGGTATCTTCCATATCATACAGTTCATATGAAAATGAGGTATTTTTTGTTTGTGAAGCAAGTATATTTACGGAAAGGTCATTTAATGTTGTCTTGACCTTGAAATCAATGATTGAAATTTTATGAGTAGAGTAAAGATAAACCTCTCGGAATATACCGCTTAACCTGTAAAAATCCTGACACTCAAGGTAACTTGAAACGCTTATTTTATATACTTCAACAGCAACAAGATTCGCACCAGGATGTACATATTCTGTAATGTCAAATTCCGAAGGCATATGTGATCCTTGAGAGAAACCGACTTCCTTACCGTTTATGTACAAAACAAAAGATGAGTTTACACCTCCAAAGTGGATTATCACATTTCTAGAAGAATAAATATCCGGCAAAATGAATAGTGTCCTGTAAAGGCCTACTGGATTTATATCCGGTATATAAGGCGGATCAACCGGATAGGGATATCTGGTGTTAATATAATGCGGTTTATCATATCCTAGCGTCTGCCATGATGAAGGTACAGGAATCACATCCCAGTCTTCATCATTGTATTCAGGAAGAGAGAAAGATTCATCGACCTCATATTCATTTTCACAGTATTTGAAATTCCATTTACCATTTAACAGTTTAAAATAAGGTGATAAACCTCTGATATCCTTTTTGGCATCCATCACATCGCTGTAGGGTATGGAAGTTGCTCTAGGTTCAAGTACAGATTTGCCGATTATGGAAATGTCCTTGTGGTATTTATTCATAAAACCCTCCCTGATATATTCTTTTAATTTACATCCTTAGTAAAGTATATAATAATAAAAATATAATACATCCTTTTTGTGATATTTATGTGATGATTATGCAAGTAAGAAATACTTGATGAATTATATGATATAATGCATAAAGGAAAATTTACTAATTATGAAGAAGTCAAAATCCAAAAAAATGAATAAAGAAAAGAAAACATTAATCGCAATTATTGTAATAATAATAGTATTAGGTATTCCAGGCATTTCAATCTTCATATTCAGATATCTAGAGAATGGAAATCATAATGTTACTAATTCGCCTGGTGTCGAATCAACTGCTCCTTCTGATTCTCAACCATATATCCCATCTGAAAGCGCTTCTCCTTCAGAAACTGAAACAGATGAATTGTCAGAACCTTCTCCTTCATCGGGGATAAACCTGAATCAACTGGAAATAAGAAGTATGTATTCGCTTAAGCTTTACCTTAATTCGCTTCTTAGCAGTAATGAAGGAAAATATGGCTTAAGCTTATACAATATGAACACAGGCGAATACATCGGGATTAATGATACGGAACTATATGTGGCAGCATCATCGACGAAAGTTCCAATGGTAATGTATGTTTATGATGCTGTTGAGAAAGGCACACTTTCATTTGATGATATTATTATTTATACAGAAGATGATTATGAAGCAGGAACAGGCATAATCATCAAAGGACAATTCGGGGATGAATATACGATAGGGCAATTAGTTGAATATGCAATCATGTATAGTGACAACTGCGCAATCAATATGTTAATAAGAATCTGTAATGAATGGAATATGGTTAATTATATGAATAAACTGGGAGCTAAAGTAGACTATATCCAGAAACGATGGAAAACTTGTCCATATGACCTGATGCTCTATTACAAAGAATTATTCAGACTTATTGAAAGAAATCCAGAGCATTATCAGAAACTGATGGATGATCTTTGTGAGAACACTGTGGCTTATCAGATGTCCTCGAAATCTGTTCTGCCAGGTGAATTGAAAATTGCTATGAAAATAGGTATAAATACCACATTACCGACCTTAAATGAAACCACTGCAGTGTATTCAGACCAGATATATATATTATCTTATTGCTCGACTGATATAGTTATTGAAGAGTCTGTTATAATCCTTAAAAAAATCAGTCAGATAGTATATGAGTATATGGAAAATGGTTATGTTTTAGTAGAATTGAACTGGAATTGAAAGTAATTAACAGAAATATAACAAAAAATTGGTTCTTTACTTCTTTCCGTGAAATAAGCATACAGGTGATATAATTCAGATAGAAAGAGAGGCCGAGATGGAACCTGTATTCAACTTCGTGGAAATGTTTGAAAGATCCATAGGATTGAAGGAGCC
>JAAYBX010000189.1 GCA_012729955.1 Clostridiaceae bacterium | reverse complement strand
TTTGTGGAACCTCTGATTCCTGGAATGCTTAAATCCGGTATTGACTGTTTACAAGTGATTGAGATTAAAGCAGGCATGGATTTGTTAAGGATTCATAGGAAGTACAAGGACAGATTATCTCTAATGGGAGGTATAGATGTTAGGACCCTTTATTCAAATGATAAAACAATTATTGATAAAGAACTGGAAAGCAAAATACCATTAGTTAAAGAAGGATTTGGATATGTGCTTCATTCTGATCATTCAATACCTAACACGGTTAATTTAAATACATATGAGTATTTTATAAATAAAGGATTACAATTAGGAAAATATTAACGGAGGATTCTATGGACACAAACATCAACGAGAAAAGAAAGATTCATCTTATATGCAATGCGCATATAGATCCTGTATGGTTATGGAACTGGGAGGAAGGAGCTGCTGCAGCAATATCTACCTTCAAGTCTGCTGTCAGATTCTGTAAAGAGTATGATGAATATGTATTTAATCATAATGAAGCAGTACTATATAAATGGATAGAAGAATATGATCCGGATTTATTTAGTGAGATAAAAGAATTGATAAAAGCAGGAAAATGGCACGTTATAGGCGGATGGTATCTTCAACCTGACTGCAATATGCCAAGCGGTGAATCCTTTGTCCGTCAGATAGAAGAAGGAAGAAGATATTTTATGGAAAAATTTGGTGTTGATGGTGGAAAAACTGCTATTAACTTCGATCCATTCGGACATACGATAGGTTTAGTACAGATATTGAAAGATGCAGGTTATGACAACTATATAATCTGCAGGCCGGCAAAACTTATATATGACGATACAAACATGAATGACAAACAAATACTGTGGAAAGGATATAATAACAAATCAATAAATGTCTTTAAGGCTACAAGTTATGGATCAAGATTGGGTGAATTCAAGAATAAGTATCCTATTCTGGTTGGAAATCAGGAAGGTAAAAAAGATATAGGAGTCTTATGGGGAGTCGGTAATCATGGCGGCGGTCCTTCAAAAAAAGATTTGGATGATATAAGGGTGATAATCGCGGAATCTGATGATGAGGTAGTACATACTTATCCTGATAAGTTCTTTGAGGAATATTTCCAGAGGAACAAAAGCGACCGTGAGATTAACAGGTCACTTCATTCTTTCAGCGTAGGATGTTACACATCAATGACAAGAGTCAAACAAAAACACAGGGAACTGGAAAATAAGCTTTTATTATGTGAGAAAATGATGAGCCATGCTATAGCAAATGGTCTACTGGAAGAATATGAACATGAAATGATGCATGATGCATGGCAGGACCTGCTATTCTGCGAATTTCATGATTCATTACCGGGTTCAAGCATACAGATTGTGGAAAATGATATTTTAAAAAGACTGGACCATGGATTAGATATCACTGATAAATTGATATTCAGATCATATTTCAGGCTTGTAAAGGGGCAAAAACCGGCCAAAGAAAATGAATATCCTGTTTTAGTATATAATCCTCATCCTTATAGAATAAAAACAAATGTTGAATGCGAATATGTACTTGCAGAGCAGAACAGAATACCTAATACATTTTCAAAAGGTGATGTATATGATGAAAATGGGAATCTTGTGATATGCCAAAATGAAAAAGAAAGTTCAAATGTTCCAATGGACTGGGCAAAAAAAGTTGTTTTCCAAGCTGATTTAGCACCTATGTCGGTTAACAGATTTAATATAGTAAATCGTATAGTTGAAAAGAAGCCAGTGGATCTGCCTATAATCGATGAAAATTTCATTTACTTTGATAACGGTAAAATGAATGCGAAGATAAATCGCTTAACAGGCCATATAGATTCATATATTGTCAATGGTAATGAATATATCAAGCCTGGAATGTGCCAACTTTTAGTTATACAAGATAACTGCGATTCCTGGGGTATGACAGTAAGTTCATATCAGAAAATAAAAGGAAGGTTTAAGCTTGCTAATCCTATTCAGTCAGCCAGAATATGCGGTGTTGACAAGAATGAACTGGAGCCAGTACGGATAATAGAAAGCAGTGAGTTAAGGACTGTTGTAGAAGCAAGTTTCGTTTATTCCCAGTCATCATGCAATATTAGATACACATTTAATAAAAATGATAACATAATATCAGTTAATGTAAGAGTATTCAGTCAGGATAAGAATGTAATGTATAAATTAAGCCTTCCTACCGTTCTGACAAAAGCAAAATGTGTTGGGAAAACATCATATGGACGAGACATACTGATGACAAATGGTAATGAGAATGTATCTCATCAGTGGCTTATGCTTAAACAGGATTCATCGGCATTTGCAGTGATAAACACCAGTACATATGGTTCTAGCTTTAAAAGAGGTGAGATAAGAATGAGCGTACTTCGCACGCCAGGTTACAGCGCTCATCCATACGAAAACAGGCAAATACTTCCATTAGACCGGTTCTCCCCAAGAATAGACATAGGTGAAAGGGTTTTTGATTATTATTTATGGGCAGGGGAATATGAGCAAATAAATGAACAGGTAGATAAAATTGCTGTGGTAGAACATCAGAAACCTATAGTTCTTAATTTCAATCCATCTGAGCAAGGACAGAAAGCAAAACCGTTCTGCCTGCTTAATAATGAATCGATTGAACTTATTACCATCAGAAAATGTGAGGATAGTGAAGGATACCAGATAAGGCTGTTTAATAACCTCGACAGAAAAACTGAATGCATTGTGAATCTGCCTATATTCGAATATGAAAAAAAATTAACTTTTAAACCTTTTGAAATTATGACATTCATATGTTCGTCAAAAGGAATGAAGAAAACTAAACTTGTATAGATATTATGAGTAAGAAATGCCTTAATGGGTGGTGGGATTTTAATCCTGTATATGAAAAAGATGCAATTACCGGAATACCTGCACAAGGATGGCTTGAAAAAGCATACCTTGTGCCTTCCTTATGGAGGAAACCTCTTGATTGCGTTAAAAACAGAAGTGAAGATTATTTCAGGAACTACTGTGAATCAGATTTTAAAAATATAAATGAATTGGAATTTCTTTACGATGACTTCAATTATCCAAATACCTGGACTTTAACAAAAGAAGCATGGGTTAGAAGATATTTTGATATTGAAAACAAGGATGAAGATAAACAGTATCTGATTCTATTAGAAGCTGTAATGCCATATTCTTCTTTATATATAAACGGAAATAAAGTCTCTTCTTTTGTTCATCCTACTTTACCTTATCAATCTGATGTAAGCAGTTATCTTAAGGAAGGCCGTAACGAGATTGTAGTGCATATTTATGACTATGATAAAGACGGGTATGGAAGATTCATGACACCTACTGGCACTATGATGATTGCAGATAATGCTGGAATCTGGCAGGATGTTTATCTGATTGAAAGATCTAATATCCATGTTGATGACTGCTTTGTAAAGACTTATGTTAATGATATGAGATTTGAAGCGGAAATTACCATTGCGAATACTTCAGATACAGACAGAAATATTGTAATAAATCCATATGTTTCAGATGAAGAAACAGAGAAGGAAGAACACATATTTGAGAATGTGGCATTAACTCTTAAAAAGCAGGAGACGAAAGATTACATATTAAGCGGTTATTTTAATTCTGCGGTTTTATGGGAACCATCAAATCCAAAATTATATGCTCTAGTAATAGAAATATATGAAAATGGAGAACCAGTTGAGATATTCAATCAGAGCTTTGGTTTTAGAGAGATAAAAATTGTAGATAAACATATAATGTTGAATAACAAACCAATTCATCTTTTCTCTGACTGGGGACATAAAGTCACTACATACTGTTACACAAAAGAATGGATAGAAAGCTGGTTTAGTATGATTAAGGATGGGAATATGAATCATAGCAGGCTTCATACCTGTCCTCATCCTTCATTTATTCTTGATATGGCTGATCGAATGGGTATATTAATAACAGGTGAAACCGGATTACATGGTTCAGGAGGTTATCAGGCGACAAGCAGTGATGAATATTGGATAAATGCACAAGACCATATACAAAGATTTGTAAAAAGAGACCGTAATCATCCTTCTTTGATACTATGGAGTGTCGAGAACGAGATGAGATGGAATCAAAAAGGGGATGAACAGAAATATCCAGAAAAAACCATTTTAAATCTACCAGAGTTAAAGCAGCTAATTAACAATCTTGACCCTACAAGACCAGCTTATCATGAAGGTGACAGTTCTTTGTGGGATGAATCAAAACAAGATATTATCTCTCGCCACTATGGAAAGGATGCTGCTGGAGCAGACTGGTGGGATGAGACAAAACCTTTACATGTTGGTGAAATGGCTTTGTACCATTATGAAGGACCAAATACTGCTATTAATCTTATCGGAGATAAAGCTTATACAGATCATAAAAATGTTGATGCAGCTTCAGCTTTTGATGCAAAAATGATTATTGAATTTGGCAGGACAAAAGGAGTATGCTGTTTCGGACCATGGAATCAATCATGTCTTAAGTTAATAAGATCGGAAAAAAAGGACAAATTACTAAAGTATAAGGATTTTTCTCTTCCTGGTATAAAGCCTCTTATCGCGAGAGCACATACTTCTGAGTTCAATTTCTGGAATAAAGGTAAAAATTATACTGCTCAAAAATCATTTATTATACAGAAAGAAGCATTCAGACCATTTGCTATAATAGATTATTCATTGAAAAACGGTTATTTCAAAGATGAGAAATTTATACGTACTGTATATCTGGTAAATGATACTTTTTCTGATCAGACAGGAATACTTACTGTAAGGTATGGAAATGATATTATTGATGAGAAAAAAATTCATATAAGACAAGGATATGTGGAACAGACTGATATAGAATTTCATGCTGTTTCAGAAAGTGATGCATACATATCGGAAGTAAGTATAGTTTATGAGTTTGTATCAGAAAATACTCTACTTGACAAACAGGTTATAAATATATCTGTGTACAATGGACAATCAGAAGAGTATAAGAGATATTTGAAGAAAATTAATATAAACAAGATTGTAATGTATAAAGGTAAGGCTTTCACTGATAATTTATGTAAAGCAGGAATAATATGTATTTATACAGACGATTTGGATTCTGTCACTAACGAAAATACCGATATACTCATAATTGCAAAGAATACAATAAAAGAAAATACGGTTATTCACAAAAAAATAGATTATTTGTTGGCTAAAGGAATAAAAATACTTTTATTGGAACAGAAGATATCCATATTCAAAGGGATAGATTTAATTAACAAACCTGTACTTACAAGTTTTAAAACAAATACTAATAAGATTCTGAAAAATGTAAATGATAGTCAGTTACGTTTTTGGGGTAATGATCCATATGTAAAAATATCAAATGATTCGTATGTAGCATCGTATATATACCAGAAATCTGATACTGAGGATGATATTAGATATATTTTCGAAACAGGAGAAGGCAGTTTTGGTAGAGGAGATTTATCATATTCACCACTTTTAATGCTGAAATATAAAAAATCATTATTAATTGCAAATCAGATGAATATAACTGATAAACTTAATTTAATACCACAAGCGAATCATATCTTAGTTTCTCTTTTAGCAGAACTTTCTTCATATAAACAAAAAAACATTAAGCTATATGTTTTTGATGGAAACGAATGTGATAATTTTAAGAATATAAAGAAGGAAATATATCAAGGTGCAAATTTAGTTATTAACAATCTTACAGACAGTAATGTAAGTAAATGGAATTATGCTATTGGTACTAATATTCGTTTATTAGAGAAAAATGACATATACTCCTGCAGAGTAAAGAAAAAAGACAATATTGTAGATACTGTTTCGAACTATGAGCTTAATGGTATAAATACTTTTTCTTACTGCAGGAAGGATACCAAGAATTACTGTTTGTGTGATTTCGTATTAATAAAGGATAAAAATATAAATACAATTGTTGAGTCATGCGAAAACAGCATGATGAAAGAGTTATTTGTGCATGATGGTCATACAGAACTCAGAAGAGCATACACAATTTCAAGATATGCTTATTCAGAAGGGAAAAAGGATGAATATGCTTTAATCGCATATATAAAATACGGTAAAGGTAAAATATATATTAATCAGCTAAAAAATGATATTGATGACTTAAAGCATAAAAGATTGCTGAAAAGAATTGTTAGTAATCTAAATGGGTATTCTTCTGATTCATCTTTTAATTATGAGAGAACAGAAAGTGTTAAAAGCAGTGAAGGTTTTCCAGTATATATTAATACTTCTAAAATATCGATTAACGATAAGGTATGGGCTGAATATGTTTCAACAACTAAGAATAACAACGAGAGAATGGCACATAAAAAGACAGTAAGTATAGGAAATTGGGTTTTGACAAGACTGGATACTCTTAAAAGTAATGTAAATGATATCTCAGATAATATCAGTTATATGATTACATATAATATATTTTCTAATGAGGCAAGAAAGAACACAGGTAGTAATTTAGGTATACCTAATCCTGAAGATTTGACATTTCTTCACATAACAAGTAACGGAACCATTAGGCTGGCTGTAAATGGACAGGACTATGGAAAGAAGGAGTGTATTGACAACTTATGCGTCTTTTCAGATATATCACTGGAAAAAGGTATAAATTATGTCATGATATCATGGATGCCTGTTATAGCAGATACAGATATTTCACTGGAGTGGAAGAATATTAACTTGAAATCTGAAATAAATCTGGAATTTTTTACATAAAACAATAAAATAATCAAGATATTAAACACACTACATGGTGATAAAAACTGTATGTCTTCTGTATTATCAATTAAATACAGAAACTGATACCGTAGCAACTGGAGCTACTCCTGCTATTTCAAACGGATATCCTGATTGTGCTCTTGATGTAGGATCATTCGGATATGTATCAGCATACAACTCTGGAAAAGCTACAGGGGATACAGATCAGGTAACAATCCAGTCAGCTAATATTAAGAGAAGATATGAAATACTTAATGAGTATAATGCTGGAAGACTATATCTTCTTACAGAAAGCATGAAAGAACCAGATAATGTAGAATTTACATCTGTAAAAGGCGAATGGGCTACAGCTGGATTGAAATATGTATCAGACTGTATGGTAGAAGGTGTAGACATGAAGATGCACTCAAAGCTTATCTCAATGTTGTTATGGCATTTAATCCACAGATTACATTGGATACTACGAATGCAAAATTAGGGAAGACTTCAAGTCAGAACTATGCTGCTATCTGGTCAGCAATGAACTAGATTAATGTAAACATAACAATGAAAGAACCTGCTACAATCAGGCTATTTTTATAATTAACATTTTTTATTAAGATTTTAATAAATTATTCTTTTGATATATTAATTAAAACATTTAATGACAATATTAATATGTTTAAAATTAAGAAATATTCAAAATATAAGTTAATACTATTGTCTAAATTAATTAGATATATTATACTTATAAAGTCTAGTTGTAACCAAA
>JAAYBX010000188.1 GCA_012729955.1 Clostridiaceae bacterium | reverse complement strand
CTGAAATATCGCTGACTCCAAGCTTTCTCAGCTTATCGGGTAAATCTTCTATTATATTCTTGCATACATACGGGTCTACAAGGTTCATTGAGCCTATCTGCACAGCTGTTGCGCCTGCCATCATCATTTCTATTACATCATCAGCGCTGCTAATTCCGCCTATGCCTATTATCGGTATGTTTACAGCCTTGTATATCTGATAAACCATCCTAAGCGCGACAGGAAATACTGCCGGACCTGACAATCCTCCGGTTATATTGGCTAATACAGGTTTTCTCTTTTTTATATCAATCCTCATACCCAACAGCGTGTTTATGGCGCATATACCTGCAGCTCCTGCCTCTTCACATGCTTTTGCAATTGATACTATATCTGTGACATTAGGAGATAATTTGACATACACCGGTTTATCTGCTGCTTTTACAACAGCTCTAGTTACCTTGGCAGCCATTTCAGCGCTTGTTCCAAAGCTCATCCCTCCATTATGTACATTCGGGCAGCTTATATTAACCTCAATAAGACCGATATTTTCAATCCCTCTTAAGCAGTTTACACAATACTCATATTCCTCTATTGAAAATCCTGATATATTGATTATTACAGGTTTGGAATAGTATGAGGATATCTCCTTAAGCTCATGCTCCACTACATGTGCAATACCTGGGTTCTGCAAACCTACACTGTTAAGCATTCCGCAGCTGCTTTCAGCAATCCTCGGGGTATCATTCCCAAATCTGGAGTCTTTAGTAGTTCCTTTTGTGCAAAATGAACCCAGTATATTTATATCATAATAGTCACAGAATTCTTTTCCGTATCCAAAGCATCCGCTTGCAGGTATTATGGGATTAGATAATTCCAATCCGCTGAGATTTACTTTTAAACTTACCATATTATCTCCTCTTTGAATAAAACCGGTCCATCTTTGCATATCCTTTTATATCCGTATTTAGTCTTGCATGTACATCCCATACATGCTCCAAAACCGCAGCCCATCCTTTCCTCAAAGGAATACTGTCCAGAAGTAGAACTCTTATCATAAACTGCTTTTAGCATGGGTTCAGGACCGCAAGTGAAAACGTAATCATAATCAATCATACTAAGCGCATCTGTTGCAAAGCCTTTATACCCATAGTTTCCATCTACACAACAGACATATACCTTACAGCCAATGTCCGCAAATTCTTTCTCATAGAAAACATCATCCTTTTTGTTAAAGCCAAGAATTACATTTGGAATCTTACCTTTTTTAATAAGTGTCTTAGCAAGATAATACAAAGGAGGTACACCGCATCCTCCGCCTATCAAAAGAGGCTTTTCTGTTTCAACATTAATGTCATACCCATTACCGAGATCGCATAATATGTCCAGCTGCTGTAACGGTTTCATTTTTGACATTATTTTTGTTCCCTGTCCTACTACTTTGAATATCAAGGTCATATTTTCTTCAACTATATCACATACCGATAAAGGCCTTCTTAAAAAAAGTCCGTCTATTTTTATGTTAACAAACTGCCCTGGCGTTTTAATCCATGAAGTATCTCCAGTTAATATCATTTCATAAGTATCATATGTAAGCTGTCTTATGTTTTTTATTGTATATATTCCCATATGATTTTCCCTTTGCATATTGTTTTTATGACTCTGCTGTTCATTTTCATCCCTTCAAAAGGAGTGTTTCTTCCCATGGATAAGAAGTTGTCAGCTTTAACTGTATATTCCTCATCAAGATCAAGTACTGTAAAATCAGAGTACTGAGGGATTCTGAATATTTTTGAAGGGTTTATTGACATAAGCTCTACTAGTTTTTCTAATGCTATTATTCCTGTTTTAACCAGATGGGTATACATACTTGAAAAAGCGGTTTCCATTCCGATTACACCCATTGCACCATTTTTCTTATCCTCATTAGTATGGGGCGCATGATCAGTAGCAATAATATCAATCGTTCCGTCGCAGACAGCCTGTATTAACGCTTTTCTGTCTTCCTCGTCACCTAAAGGCGGATTCATCATATAATTTTCCGATAAGACATCATCTTTTGTAAAGATAAGGTAGTGAGGTGCTGTTTCGCATGTCACCTTTATTCCCTCTTTTTTAGCCTTCCTTATTAATTCAATACTTTTTTTTGATGATACATGACAGATATGGTATCTGCATGAAATGTCCATTTCTTTGAGTAAATCCAGATCTCTTTTGATATGCATATACTCACTCATTTTTGGATCTTTATATGACATATCTTCACAATGAGCAGCTATTATACAATCATGTAATGACGCTTGCTTGATCATTTTTTTCATTACTAAATCCGATTCAACTGGGTTTCCATCATCGGAAAAAGCTATAACATAATCTTTTAATTTTTCAGTATCCACCAGATCCTGTCCGAGTCTTCCTTCAGTAATGCAGCCATATTGATATACATTGATACACGCATCCTTGTCTATAATATCTTGTATGCGCCGGATATTATCTATCTTATCCGGAGCTGGATTGACATTTGGCATTGCGCATATCGACGTAAATCCTCCCGCTGCTCCACTTTCTGTTCCTGAAAGAATTGTTTCTTTGTATTCAAATCCAGGCTCTCTGAGGTGTACATGAACATCAACAAGACCAGGAATAATATACTTGCCGGATAAATCGATTACCGCATCAGTTTTAACGGATGAAAGATTTTTACCGGCTATCCATTGTTTATCGTTAATCACAAACAGGTCGGAGGAACTAAAGCTTCCATCTTTATAAAGATAAGCATTTCTTAATAGCATTACTTCCTCCTTTTAAACAGGCTGCCCCCTTTTTCAGAGGGCAGCCGTACTTTATTCTCTTACTTATTTTACATCGTCCTTTTTATCAGCAGGTATTACCAGATTAAGTACTATACCTACTAATGTTGCTATTGCCAGAGGTGAAACTTCAACTGCTCCTATCATAAGTTTGTATGCAGTATTACCTGTAACATCGCCTGCAAGGCTCATTGCGCCAAGACCAAGACCTAATGAAAGT